>JBFZDM010000175.1:0-6991 GCA_041307365.1 Chromatiaceae bacterium
CAAGCCCGTCCAGGAAGGGGTAGAGAGAGTCGCAGAGCCGGGGCAGGGCCGCCTCGGCATCGCGAACGGGAACTATGACCGACAAGGCCGGGGCGGACGCCGACTGCCGAGGGATATTCAAGGCGCCATACTCCTGACGAGAGGCGGAAAACCAGGGCCTGGATCATAGCAGAGGGGTGGTCCCGGAAAGCCTGTCCGATTTCCGTGGATTTCCAGCCCATACCCTAATCAATGACCCCTGGGGGCGATCGGCTGGACTGGGACCTGATGCCAACCTTGATTTATTCGAGGTCGCCCGGCAATAGAGGCATGCCTCTGATTTACCATGTCAGTGAAACGGGCATCGACGGCTAATGGGGGGGATCCCCGATCCGCCGGGTCGGCGGATCGGAGACGAGGGGCATCAATCGATGTTGCCCTTCTGATGCTGGTCGTAAAGGTAACCGCCAAGGGCGCCAGCGCCGGCCCCGATGAGGGCACCCGCGCCCGCATTGGCGCTCAGGGAACCGATAAGGGCGCCGCCGGCCGCGCCCATGAGGGCGGCGCTGCCGGCGCGCTCCCCCGTGGTGGTGCCACAAGCCGCCAGGGTCAGGGTAGAGAGGGCAAGAAGGGAAATCGCAAGGATCTTTTTCATGGAGTTCTCCAAATCCGGGCGCGCCCCATGACGGGGCCACCCAAGGGCAGGGTTAGGTATTTTGCCATCAAAAGCACGCGGGCAAACCTGAAGCCAGGTCAGGGTAGCGCAGGCTCACGCCCAATTCTTGCCGCAGGCGACGGTTGCCGATGCGTCGGGACTCAGCCAGATAGGACATCATGCCGGCAGAGACTTCCCTGGCGGCCTCGCGCAGGGGTATCAGGGGCGGTCGCGGCAACCCGGCGGCATCGGCGACCCGCAAAAAATAGTCCGTCATGGTGGTGGGATGGCCATCGCAGACGTTATAGATGGCGCCCGCTGCCCCCCGTTCCATGGCGGCGACACAGGCCTCCACCAGGTCGGTAATATGGATGCGGTTCGACCAAGGCGCCTCCTCTTCCCGCACCAGGGGTAGCCCCTGACGGAGTCGCTCCAGCGGCAGACGGCCGGGGCCATAGATGCCCGCCACCCGCAGGAGAATAAGTTCCGCACCGGATTCCCGGCTCCAGGCCCGCAGGGTATCTTCCGCGTCCCAGCGACGGTGAGCCCGGTCGGCGGCCGGCGCCGGTGGCCGGGTCTCGTCCACCCAGTCCCCACCACAATCGCCATAGACGCCCGTGGTGCCCAGATAGACGAGGCGGTGGGGATGCCCATTGCGGCGAAAGGCGGCCACCAGTTGCCGGGTCAGCCGGTCCTCCCGTCCCGTTGGCGGCGGCGGAGCCAGGTGATAGAGATCTTGGCCCGCCCAATTGATATCGTCGAAAGAATCCGCCGCCAGATCCCGCGCCAAGGTGGGGATGCCAGCCCGAGCCAGTGCCAGGCGACTCGGTTCGCTCCGCACCAGGGCGGTGACGGGCCGGCCCTGATCAAGCCAGCGGCGAGCCAGCCTTGTTCCCGTGTAGCCACAGCCCAGAATCCACATAGCGTATTCCTCTCTCGGATGACTCGCCAGAAATACCCCGCCCCGACCTGAATGGTCCGCTCAAGGCCTCTTCCGTCCCAGAGGGCCAGCCCCCAACCAGGTGCCTGACCGGCATTTCGTGAAGACACCCTCCACCAAGCCGTAATTTCATATGGCCAAAAAGGGGCCGTAAAGTTGCAATCTCATCCGGCTGGGCGCATCTTTTCAGCATCCAGGGCGGGGAACAGGGCCTCAATCATCATCAGACCCTCGTCGCCGCCAGATCCCTGCACCACGCCCGCCACCCATCCCTACGAGGCCGGAACCCACCATGAGTTTCAAGGTACAGACCCATCCCGCTGGTCACCAATTCCAGGCCGAAGCCGGCGAGTCCCTCTTGGCGGCGGCCCTGCGCCAGGGCATGGGTCTACCCTATGGCTGCCGTAATGGCCAGTGCGGTTCCTGCCTCGCCACCCTGGTTTCGGGGCAAGTCAGCTACCCAAGCGGCAACACCCAGGCCCTGGAGGGACGCGAGGCCAACGCCTGTCTGGTCTGCCAGGCAGTAGCCGAGACCGACTTGGTTCTGCGCGTGACAGAGGTCCTGAGCGCCGCCGAACTCGAAATCCGCACCCTGCCCTGCCGGGTAGTGGACAAGGAGATCCTTAATCACGACGTGGTGCGCCTGCGCCTCAAGCTGCCGGAAAACCAGCGCCTACCCTTCCTCGCGGGCCAGTATCTGGACTTCCTGCTGGAGGGCGGCCAAAGGCGCGCCTTCTCCATCGCCAACGCTCCCCATGACGACGAATTCATCGAACTGCACGTGCGCCACGTTCCCGGCGGCCAATTTACCAGCTTCATCTTCGACGCCCTGGAAGAGAAGGCCATCCTGCGCATCCAGGCCCCCCTGGGTACCTTCACCCTGCGCGAGGACTCGGATCGCCCCATCATTCTCATGGGTGGCGGCACCGGCTTCGCGCCTATAAAAGGCATGATCGAACACGCCTTCCACGTTGGCATCACCCGGCCGATGCACCTCTACTGGGGAGCCCGGACCCAGCGCGATCTCTATCTACCGGACCTGCCCAGGCATTGGGCACGGGACCATGCCAACTTCCACTACACCCCGGTCCTGTCGGAACCGGACAGCGACTGGACGGGGCGCACCGGCTTCGTTCACGAGGCGGTACTGGCGGACCATCCCTACATGGGCCGATACGATGTCTATATGAGCGGCCCACCCATCATGGTCGAGAGCGGCCGCCAGGCCTTCTCAGCCGCCGGGCTCAGCCGGGAGCACATGTTCTCCGACGCCTTCGAATACGCCAAGCCGGCCTGAGACCCCCCAATGGTGCCTGTAATAGCCAGAAAGTCACGCCATTTCGGCCCATCCTGGCTCTTTCCACCGCAGGGGCGGGGCATAAAATCCCTGTGGGGATTATAATTCAGGCTCATTCCCCAGCCGCGACCCACGCGCCTGAACCCCAACCGGAAGCCTCGTGACCACCCCCCTCACCTTCGAACATCCGCTCAACGAACGTGTGCGCACCTTGATGAGGCTGGAGCATCTGTTCCAAAAGCTGGCCTATCTCCAGCCCCAGGATAACCCCTGGGCCTCTCGGACCCTGGTCGAGGCTTTGCTGGACATCGCCATCATCTCCTCCCGCGGCGATATCAAGACCGAACTCATCAAGGAACTTGACCGCCAGGCCGCCAACCTGGAGCGAATGCGCGATCAGCCTGGCGTCAACCGCAAGGCCCTGAATGGATTCCTCGGCGAAATCAACACCGCCGCCGAGGCGCTCCGGACCCAGGAATTCCCTATTGGCCAAGCTATCCGTGATGACGAACTCCTCCAAGGCGTAGCCCAGCGTGGCAGTCTCCCCGGTGGCACCTGCGGCTTCGACCTGCCCGAGTATCACCACTGGCTGGGCCAACCCATGCGGGAACGCCATCGTCAGGTTACCTTGTGGTCCGAGGACCTGGAACCCGCCAAGGCCGCCATCAGTCTCCAACTCTCCCTCATCCGCGCCAGCGCCATGCCCCGTCGGGTCTTAGCCCGGCAAGGGCTCTACCAGGAATCCCTGGAGGCCCCGGCTCCGGTTCAAATGATCCGCATCCTAGTGGATGGCGATACCTCCCTCTTCCCCGAGATCAGCGGCCACAAGCACCGCTTTGCCATCCGTTTCCTGCGCGGGAATGGCCAGGCACCGCCGGAGCCGATCCGCGACGACCTGGAATTCAGCCTCACCTGCTGTGCCCTCTAAGGGCCCAGGCTGACTAAGGCTCTGGACTTGATCATGACCGGAATTCGTGTCTCCTGCCCCACCTGCGGTGCATCCATCCCCTGGACCCCCGCCTCCCCCTGGCGGCCCTTCTGCAGCAAACGCTGCCGCCTTATCGACCTGGGCGAATGGCTCGACGAGAGCCGTCGTATTCCCGACGCAGCCGACGAGGACCCGGATGGCTCGGGGGACAAGCCGCCGGAGGCTTGGGAAGAGGAGCCCCACGGAAACACGCGCCCGCGCTCAAACTGACCAGAGACCGCGAATGGCCGCGACCCCTTGGGCGCCCCGATCGATCGCCAGCTCCAAATCCCGCGGACCCAGGCCACCCAAGGCATAGACCGGCAACCTGGCCACCTCCGCCAGGGCCGAGAACCGCTCCCAACCGAGATAAGGCGCGCCGGGATGACTGGCGGTCGGCATGACGGGCGAGAGCAGCGCATAGTCCAGCCCCAGATCGGCGGCCCGCGCCAGATCCGTCGCCCCGTGGCAGGAGGCGCCCACCAGGGACCAATCACACGGGCGTTCCCTCAGCCCCACCAGTTGACGCCCACTGAGATGCAGGCCGTCGCCGGCCAGCCCCCGCGCCCGCTCCGGATCACGGTTCAGCAAGAGCCTGGCGCCCTGGCGCTGGCATAGGTCGAAGACCGCCACCGCCAATCGGTTATAGGCCGCGTCCGCCAGGCCAGGGGCGCGTAGCTGCGCCAGCCGCACCCCGCCCACCAGGATCCGCTCCAGCCGTTCGAGAAAGACATCCGGCTCCGCCGGATCATCGCCGGTAATGAGATAGAGCGAAGGCAGCCGCAGGGCGGAGATGATAGGCCGGTCGGCGGCGGGAAAGGCCGAAGGCTCCATCTCCTCCGGATGCCACCACGCCAGAGGCTGGCCCTCCCGCCCCACCGGTTCCCCCGCGAAGACCGTCACCCGATGGACATCCAGCATGACCCGCCGGTCGCCATAGTCGTGATGGACCCGGATCAGAGGCCGAGCGGCCAGGACACGGATCCCCAACTCCTCTTCCAACTCCCGCGCCAGTCCCCGCGGGGGTGTCTCCCCCGCCTCGAGCTTACCGCCGGGAAATTCCCAAAGCCCGCCCTGATGCACCCCCTCGGGACGCCGGGCGACCAGCACCCGCCCTTGAGCATCCTGGATGGCACCGGCGACGACATGGACGTGGGTCATGGCAGCAGGGCTTTCTTGTCGGTCTGAAAAGGCGTATTTCTGGGCACACCCCATGGTGAAAGATAATGATCGCCCTCCGCCTCAATCAATGCAGAGGATCGACCCAAGGGTGCGCAGGCAGCAGTCGCTCGCCGCCGCGCGGTCGCCCAGCCCCAGATCCCGCCACTACTGTCTCTGCCTGGCGGCATATGAGCGTAAACAAACTTGATTTTACTCTAGATTTTGAATCTGCTCGCGCATCTGCTCGATCAGCACCTTCATGTCCACGGCCAGCCGGGTGACCACCAGATCCGAGGATTTGGAGCCCAGGGTGTTGGCCTCGCGGTTGAGTTCCTGCATGAGGAAGTCGAGGCGGCGGCCGACGGGTTTGGCGCTGGCGACCACGGCGCGCACCTCCTGGACATGGGCCTGGAGACGATCCATCTCCTCGTCGACGTCGAGGCGCTGGGCGAGGAGGGCGAGTTCCTGTTCCAGGCGATTGGGGTCCAGTTCGGCGCGGACCTCGTCGAGGCGGTCGAGGATGCGGCGGCGCACCTCTTCCATGACCTGAGGCATGCGCTCGCGCACGCAGACCACGCTGGCCAGCAGGCGGTCGCACCGCTCGCGGATGAGGTTGGCCAGGCGCTCGCCCTCCCGAGCACGGGTCGCTACCAGGGAATCCAGTGTCCGGTCGAGCAGCACCAAGGCCTGGGCCTGGACCGGCCCCAGATCGGGCCTCTGTTCCTCCAGGACACCGGGCCAATGCAGGAGATCGAAGGGCTCGGGGGCCGGCGGCCGGCCGATCCGTTCCGCCACCTCGGCCCCCGCCGCCAGCAGGAGTTCCAGATAGCGGCGGTTAATACGCAGTTCACCGGTTGCCACCGCCGACGGGGCGAAGCGCAAACTGCAATCCACCTTGCCGCGGTCGAGGCGGGCCGCGATCCGCTCGCGCACCGCCATCTCCAGGGTGCGCAGGTCCTCGGGCAAGCGCACGAAGGTTTCGAGGAAGCGATGATTGACGGAGCGCAACTCCCAGGTCAGCTCTCCTTGTTCCCCCGCGTGGGTCTCGCGGGCGAAGGCGGTCATACTCTTGGACATGGTCGGATGCGGGCTCCCGCGCTTGGATGATTGACGATGGATGGATGGATGGATGGATGGATGGATGGTTGCTGGCTGCTCAGACGCTCATGATACCCCCGAGACCCGCCATTTGACCTTAGCCGTCCCAGCATCGAAGATGACGGCCTGTCCCGTTTACCCCCCTTGTTCTTTCTCCGGCTAGCCGAGTAACCGCCATGCGTCCTTCCCTTCGCCGCCCCGATCAGATGCGCGAACTGCGCTTTAGCCGGGGTTTCACCCGCCATGCCGAGGGCTCGGTCCTGGCCGAGTTCGGCGACACCCGCGTGCTCTGCACCGCCAGCATCGAGGAGCGGGTGCCGCCCTTCCTCAAGGGCAAGGGCAGCGGCTGGATCACGGCGGAGTACGGCATGTTGCCGCGCTCCACCGGCGAGCGCACACCCCGCGAGGCGGCCCGGGGCAAGCAGGGCGGCCGCACCCTGGAGATCCAGCGCCTCATCGGGCGCTCCCTGCGAGCGGCGGTGGACCTCAAGGCCCTGGGCGAGCGCACCATCACCCTGGACTGTGACGTGATCCAGGCCGATGGCGGCACCCGCACCACCGCCATCAGCGGCGCCTGGGTGGCCCTGCGCGACGCGGTGCAAAAACTCATGGATGCCGGCCGCCTCGACCGCGACCCCTTGACCGCCCAGATCGCCGCCGTCTCCGTGGGCGTCTATCAGGGCCTGCCCATCCTCGACCTGGATTATGCCGAGGACTGCACCGCCCATACCGACATGAACGTGGTCATGGATAGCGAGGGGCGTTTCGTCGAGGTCCAGGGCACGGCGGAAGGGGCAACCTTTTCCCGCTCCGAGATGAACACCCTGTTGGACTTGGCCGAGGCCGGCATCCACGCCATCCTCGCCGCCCAACGCGACGCCCGCCTGGCCTGAG
>JBFZDM010000220.1:0-8652 GCA_041307365.1 Chromatiaceae bacterium
GGTAGGCGCCGAGTTTCAGCCGGCCAGGTACCTTGACAGGCTGATACAAATCCTGGGGGCGGCGGCATGAAGATCGGCATCTGCGTCTTTGCCACCGGCCGCGGCAAGTCCAACCTCGGCCGTTGGGCCCCCAGCCTGGTCAGACGCCCCGCAAGCCAGGTGGCGTTAACCCCTTCCCTTGACCCTCGGACCCAGTGGCGGCTAAAAGCCTAGCCTTCCTATTTGCGGCGCTTGAGGATGCGGGTCAGCCGCACCCGGGGCCCGTTGAAACAACGCAGGCCGAACTTGTGGGTGAAATAGCGCGGCCATTCCGCCGCCGCGTCGTGCTTGACGCCAGCCCGGTTGCAGATGTCCTGCAGGATGACGATCAGCCGCTCGCGATGGGGACGGAACTTGTCGATAGTCCGTCGCCGGATCTCGGCGGGGGTCAGAGTGCAATGCCTCATGGCCTCCACCCCCTCGCGGACCGATTCGGCGCTGTCATCCGCCAGGTAGGCATAGGCCGGCTCGAAAAAGGCATCGCGCCCGCCCAGGTTGCGCGTCGAGACCAAGGGGCGCCCGGACAATAGATACTCGGCGCTGACGAACATGGCGCCCTCTTCCGCCGACAGACAGAGCCCGCAGTGGGCCTGGCCAATGGCGCGGGAGACGAAGCGCGAAAAGACCTTGCGCTTCCAGCTCGCATGGGGAAACTGGCGCATCACCTCCGCGAAATAGGCCGATTCCTGAGGCGAGTGATCGCCGATGAGGCGCAAGGAGGAAATCCCCAGGGCCAGGTGATGGCGCTTGAAGGGGGTGATGCGGGCAATGTAGATGGCGTCGTATTTTATCGGCCGGTCGTGGATTCGATACTTGCGTTCGTCGAGAAAGGCGTTCTGATGGCAATACTCGGCCCGCAGGCCGAGGCCCGACATCAGAGCGACCTCTCGCTCGGAGTTGCAGAGAAAGACCAACTCCGCCTCCGGGTTAAGGCGGTTGACCAGGGCGGCCTCCCGCGCCACCTCGTCGGCGCGCTCCTGGGTCTCCCGGTGCCAGCCGAACTGGAACAGCAAGTGCGGCTTGACCCCGCCGAGGGCCTTGAGAATATCGTCGCGGTGCTTGAGGAAATCCTCGAAGTAGCTGATAACCACCGCCGGCTCGCGAAAGATCACATAGGCCGGAAGGGCGTCGCCCTGGATGAGTTGCTTGATGAAGCTGGCGGTCTGCGCAATCATGATAGATTAAGTGGATAATTGGATCGATCGCATGGTACGCGCCGGACCTGCCGCTTTCAACACAGGTTCGCGGCCCGCGGGCGGCGACTGACGCTAAACCTGGAGAGGGGTATGAGAATAGGCATCTCGGCGTTCGCCGCCGATCAGGGCAAGTCCGGCATCAGCCAATACATGGCCAACATCCTGGGCCGCCTGCCCAACCTGGCCCCGGAGGATCGCTTCCTGGTCTTCATCGACCGCGCCGACGCCGAGTTGGCCCAGTCCTGGCACCCCCGCCTGGAAGTGATCGCCTTCCCCACCTGGACCGCCCACCCGGTCATCAGCATCTTCTGGCACCTCATCGGCTTGCCCGCCACCTTGCGCCGTCACCACTGCGACGTCGTCTTCATGCCGGCGGGCAACCGCCGTCTGGCCTGGGGGTATGGCGTTCCGAGTGTTGGCACCATCCATGACCTCTCCCAGTTGCATGTGCCCCAGAAGTACGATGCCCTGCGCACCTTCTACGTCATGCGCCTCCTGCCCCGCCTGATGCGGCGCCTGACCCGGGTCATCTCCGTCAGCGAATCGACCCGGCGTGACCTCGAGGACTATGCCAGGGTCGAACCCCGCAAAATCCGCGTCATCCCCAACGGGGCCGACCTGGGGCGATTTTTCCCCAGGGACCGCTCGGTGGCCAAAGAGCAAGTCGGGCGGGCATTGGGGATCCCACCAGACTTCATTCTCTATATCGCGCGACTGGAACATCCTGGCAAGAATCATGTTCGCCTGCTGGAGGCCTTTGCCCGACTCAGGGCGGACACCGGGCTCCCTCACAAGCTGGTGCTGGTAGGCAGTCGCTGGAACGGGGCCGAGGTCATCGAGGCCAGGGTCCGGGAACTCGGGCTTACGGATGCCGTGATCCTGCCCGGCTTCGTCGCGAACGAAACTTTGCCGGTGCTCTACGCGGCGGCGGACATCCTGGTATTCCCCTCCCTCTTCGAGGGCTTCGGCATCCCCCTGCTGGAGGCCATGGCCTCGGGGACGCCGGTCTGCGCCTCGGACATCTCGAGCATCCCGGAGGTGGTCGGCGACGCCGGCCTCCTCTTCGACCCCCTGGTCCCGGCCGCCATCGCAAATGCCCTGGGCCGCATCCTGGGGGAGCCGGCGTTGCGCGCTGAACTGGTGGCCCGAGGCCTCGCCCGTGCCCCCCTTTTCTCCTGGGACATTGCCGCGGCCGCCGTGTTGGAGGAGCTCCGCCAGGTGGCAGGAAGGTGAAGGGCCTGTACCTTAGGGGGCGGTTCGCCGGGGCTTGGGAATCCAGGGGCCGGCCCCGGGCGGGCAGGGGCCGTGATGGCTTGGACTTGAGGAGCTTGAGCCACAAGGGTTGGGGCCTGGGAGCGCTGAGCCAGAAGGGCCTGAGCCTCAGGGGTTGGGGCCAGCCCGGCTCCGCAATCCTGCTTGCCCTCCTAACCACAGGCTGTGCCCAGCCCTTCCAGGGCAGTTGTGGCCCGGATATCAGCGGCGGCATGGGTGTTTCATCGGCTTGCACGTCCCGGTCGGGAACCTATCCCGGCATACCCCCGGGCGCCAGCCAGGCCGAGGTGGAAATCCTCTCGTCCCCCACCAGTGCCACGATTTACCTGGATGGCCAGGCCATCGGCCGCACTCCGCTCACCCATCCGCTCTGGTACTCGAGCCGGACCCGTTACCTCACCCTCACCGCCGAGCCCTTGTATCCCGGCCAGGCCCGCCAGGAACAGCAACTGAGGGTGCCCCCCCTGCCCCGGCGCGTCCAGTTCTTCATGAACAACCCGCCCAAGGACGCGGAAAAGGCCGAGGCCGGGACCGCCCACTAGCGATGACACCTCCTTCACCCCTTAACCCCATGGGTCCCGACAACCGAGGCACTCCAAATATTTCAGGCTCCCCTAAACCCCGGACATCCCGCAGGTACCGCGGTTGACCCTCCCCCCCGAACTCTTCCCTGAGCCCATCCAGGTCAAGCAACTGATCTTCATGGCCATGACGTTCGGCTTCCTGGCCGTCGCCATTCCCATGACCCTCCGCTTCGCCTGGATGGAGAAGGTCTGCATGGCGGGCATCTTCTTCATGGCCATCAACCCGGTGGACGTGACCTTTTTCAGTTATACCAACTACCGCGGTGACATCCGCGGCCTGGAGTTCGGCGTCACCGACTGGCTGACCATCACCCTCATCGTGGTCATGCTCAAGGCCCCCCGCTGGCAAAAACGCCAACTCCACACCCGCAACCCCAACGAGCTGTGGATGGCCCTCTATCTGGCCTATTGCACCCTGACCATTGCCACCGCCGTGGTGCCCCAGTTCGCCTTCTTCGGCGTCACCAAGCTGGTCCGCGCCTACGCCACCTTCTGGGTCGCCTACAACTTCATCCGCAGCGAGGACGATCTGCGCTTCATCGTCTGGTGCGTAGTAGGGGTGACCTTTTACAGCTTCTCCCAGGTCCTGATGGACAAATACGTGCGCGGGACCTTCCCCCCGCGGGGCTCCTTTCCCCATCAGAACAGCCTGGCCAGCTTCCAAAACATGCTGAACTTCATCATCTTCGCCGTCCTCATGCAGGACAGCGACAAGCTCTTCGACAAGCGTACCCTGATCTATTGGGCCGCCCTGGGCGCGGGCGTCCTCACCAGCGTGGCCACCCTCTCCCGCGGTGGCATGGCCACCCTGGTCCTGGGCTGCGCCATGATCGCCTTCATGACCTTCTTCCTGAAGCAGAAGCCCACCAAGAACAAGAAGAAGCTCTCAGCCATCGGCCTGATGCTGCTGCTGTCCCTGCCAGTCCTGGCGGTCATCCTGCCGCCGATCATTCAGCGCTTCGAGACGGCCCCCAAGGAGTCCGCGGAGTCCCGCCATCTGGCGAACGACGCCTCCGCCATGATGGGCGAGGAATACTTCCTCGGCGTAGGCATCAACAACTATTCCTATGCCGTCAACTTCATGCGCTACGGCGAGGACGCGGGCCTGGGCCCCCTGGACCGCGGCATCGCCCACCACATCTTCTGGCTGCACTACGCCGAGCTGGGCATCATCGGGGTGATCCTCTATGTCCTGATGACCGGCACCTTCATCTGGATCGCCCTGCGCTTCATTTGGAAGCGCCAGGACAGCCTGGAACGGGTTCTTGCGATCGGCATCCTCGTCGCCTTTGTCATCAATTGGCTGGTCGGCACCCTGGAGTGGCTCTTCCGCCAGATTCAGATCACCCTGGTCTACTTCACCCTCGCGGGCTTCGTCACCTCCATGGACCGGGTAGAGCGCGAGCGGCTGAAACAGGACAAGGACAAGAAGAGCCGCCTGGCCCTTTGGTACCTGATGATGACCCGGCGCCAGACCCCGCCGGGTCCCAGGGTGCCCCGAACCGCCACCGGCGTGGCCAAAGGGCCCCGACGCCAGCAAACCAGACTGCGCCGCCAGCCCTAAGCGGACGCGGCCCGGCGGCGGGGACGCCGAGACTGGCCCCCGCCTTGGGCTCTTGTCCAAGCTCTCAGCCCCCTCGCCAGTTGCTGCAAAGACGGCCGGCCCGGCCCGCCAAGGGGCGCTCGCGTCCTGACGAGACCGATCGCGAAGCCCGCCTGCAGCAGCCGATGGCACTGGCCCGGCCCGGCCCTATGCCCTGCCGGACCATGGCGGGGCTAAGTGCCTTATACTGCGGATCATCAGTCGAGCGACGAAAACGGCCTGCATAGGCACAACAACTCCCCGGAGGTCATGGACAACTCCCCCAAGGGCGCCTTGAGCGATCTCAACCCGCCCCGGCAACCCTTCAACAACACCCGCGACACCCGCTACTTCTTTCCTTCCAGCGGGCACGCGGAGGCCCTGTCGCGCCTGCTGTTCCTCGCCGAGGACCGCAACATGGGCATGGGCCTGCTCACCGGGGAGATCGGCTCCGGCAAGACCCTGCTGCGCACCGTCCTGCACACACGCATCGGCGCCGACCAGCATCTGCGGGTCAGCATCGAGAACGGCCTGCTCGGCTTCGATGACCTGCTGCTGGAGATCATCAGCCAGATGCGCGGCGAGCGCGTTGAATCCCGGGATCTGGCCGACCGCTACAGCCGTCTGGCCGCCTTCAAGCGCCTGCTGACCGAGCTGGTGGCCAACCGCGACCGCCACCTTGTGATCCTTCTCGACGAGGCCCAGCAACTCGATCCCGCGAGCCTCGACGCCCTCAAGGGGCTCACCAATATTGCCTCAGAGCGGCAGAACTTTCTCACCATCATCCTCATCGGCCAGCCGGAGTTGCGCCAGCGGGTGCGCAAGCTGCCCCAGGTGGACCAGCGCATCAGCCTGCGCTATCACCTCGGCGCCCTGCCGGAGAGCGAACTCGCCGAATACCTGGCGCATCGTCTCGAGGTCGCCGGGTACCAGGGCCCCTTTCCCTTTTCCGCCGGGGCCATGGAAAGCCTTTACCGGGCCAGCCGGGGCATCCCCAGGGAGATCAACCGCATCGGCAAACTCGGCCTGGAGCATGTTCGCAACCTGGGGCTGGCCCGCTTCAGCGAGGATGTCATCGCCGCGGTAGTGAAAGATCTCCGCCGCCAGGGCGGCCTGTTCGAGGCCAGCGCCGACGGCCTATGAGCGACGAACTCAGCTTCCGCCAGCACCGCCAACGCCACCTGACCGGGGATGAAGCCCTACTGCCAGGCGCAGAAGGCTCCCGCGATACCCAGGGGGAAGCGGCGTGGGAACTGGGTGCGGCGACCGCCCTACCCGGCCCCGGCGGGGGGGGCGGCCAGGGCCCCGGTCTTGAAGATGCCCCCGCAGCCGAGCGACGGGGTGCCTTCCGGGACGGCGCCGAGGCCGAGCGCTGGAGGGGCGAGCCCCATGCCGAGAACCTGGGGGAATCCCCCTGGACCGAGCCGGTCCGCGCCAAGCGGCCGGCCGAGAGGGCCACCCAACCCCTGCCCTTCCCATCCTTCCCAGGCCTCGGCGAGGAAGAGGCAGAGCTTGGCAAGGGTAAGCCCGGCGGCCTCGACCTGGCACGCTTCACCCGCGGTATCTGGAAGCGCCGCTGGCTGGTGGCCGGCATCGCCCTGGCCATCAGCCTGGGCGCCTTGGCCATTGCCCTGACACTCATGAAACACCAGTGGTCGGCGGGGGTGGCGCTCATCATGCGCACCCACCAGGACCAGTTCACCCTCGGCGATGGTCAGCCCTACAAGCCCCAGCAGTACAACCTCAAGACCCTGCTCGACACCCTCAAACTGCCCAGTTCCCTGCAGGAGGTAATCGACCGCACCGGTCTGGAGGTGCTGCCGCGTACCCTGGCCGCTGCCATTGACGTCGCCCTGGGCAAGGATTCCAACATCTTTCACATCAAGGTCACCTGGAACGAACCCAGGACCGCTGCCAACCTCGCCAACCAGGTGGCCGAGGCCTTCGTCGAGCGCAGCCGCGCCATCCGCCGCCAGGATGCGAAGGAGACCTACAGCAGTTACGGCGCCCAGTTGGCCGAGGCCCGGACCAAGCTGCGGGGCCAAAATGAAGAGCTCCTGGCCTTTCGCGAAGCCAACCAGGTATCCGACTTCGCTACGGAGGTGAAGGTACTCCTGGGTGATCTGTCCCGCCTTGATGCCGAATACAAGACCAAGCTTGCCGAGGTGGAGGCCATGCACGCCGGCCGTGCCCGCCTGGAGGCCCTCATCGCCTCCCAGCCGGAGATGGTCGTGACCTCGACGGTGTACCGTAGCCCCCTCAAGCAGCGGCTGGCGGATTACGAGTGGCAGTTGCAGGAGGCCCGCAGCCGCTACACCAACGAGAATCCCAAAGTCATCAAGCTTGAGAAGCGCGTCGCCGTCCTCGAACAGATGATCGAAGAGAGCAGCGACCAGGCGGTGCCGGAGAATACCTATTCGCCCAACAGCCAGCGCGCGGACCTGGACCTGCGCCTGCAGGAATTGATCGATGAGATCAAGGTGCGCGAGGCCCAGGTGGAGGCCCTTGAGGGCACCACCCAAAGCATGCGCGACAAGCTTGCTCTCCTCACGTCCAAGCAAAAGGAATACGAGACGCTCAGCTCCCGCCTCGCGGCATCGGAAGCCCTGGAAAAGAATTTGGCAACCCGGGTCGCGGAGGCCAGGGTGATGATGGAGCGTAACGAATCGAACTTCGACATCATCGAGCCCGCCACCCCGCCGGCGGAGCCCCTCGCCTCCGGCCGCAAGCTGGTAGTGGGGGGGGGCGCCATCCTCGGCGTTGGCGCTGGCGTCTTCCTGGCCCTGCTGCTCGAACTCCTCGATCCCTTTGTCCGCAGCTGGCGCGACGCCGCCGACGCCACCGGCGTGGAACTGGTCGCAGAGTTTCAGAAGGTCCCCGCGGGTGAGCGGCGCTTGATCGATCCCCGCCGCCCGGCCGAGGGCGTCGCCATCCTCTTTCGAAGGTTCATTAATGATTTGGAAAGCCAGCTCGAGGACGATGACTGGCGGTCCCTGGCGGTGATCAGTCTCGAGCGGGAGGCCGGCCGCTCCCTGGTGGCAACCAACCTGGCCCTGTCCCTCGCCCTCAAGGAGCGCGCCGTCATCCTGGTGGACGCCGATCTGCGATCGGGGGCTGGGCCCAGACCCCTGGACCTGCTCGATCTCGACAGGCGCGCCAGCGGGCTTTACCACAATATCCGGGGACTCGCTCCCCCGGCCCCCCGCGACACGGCCACGCCAGGGCTGCGGCTGCTGGAGGCCGGGGATCCACTTCCCGCCGAAGACCAGGGCCTGCTGGCCCTCGGCCGGCGCCAATTCGCATCCCTGGCCATGGGCCTGGCCGGTCCGGACCGCCAGATACTTTTCGATCTGCCGCCGCTTTCCGCTCAGGAAACCGTGCTGGAGGCCGCCGCCGCCATTGGCAACGCCCTCCTGGTGGTGCGCAGCGGCCAGAGCCGGCGCACGGACATCAACCAGATCGTTGACACCCTGGCATCGCGCGGGGTCAACTTGCGCGCAGTGGTCCTCACCGAGATACCCAGCGAATTGATGAGTATCAAACCCACCTTCGAGACCTCGCCGAAAGATGGGAAAAGCCGCCTCCGCTGGCGTTTCAAGCCAACCCAATCCGACCAAGCCGGAGCCAAGGGACATGATGCCTGACCCCAGATACCTGATCATCTCCGCCCCGACCGCGCGCCTCCTGGCCCGTGGCCTGGCCAGTACAGCGGCCAGCCTCCTGTGTGGGGCCATCCTCTGGGGCTGCGCCTCGGCGCCGCCGGCCGCAGCGCCCGCAGCCATGCCTCTCGCGGCCGCCCCGCCACACCAGGCAGCACCCGAGGCAAGTCAGCGCCAGACGGTCGAGGAGCAACTCGCCGATCTCAATCTTAGGGTCGCCGCCCTGGGCACCCAGCCTCGCCTGGGCAAGTCGGATCTGCTCAGCATCTCGGTCTACGACGAGGCTGACCTCAGCCTGGAAATTTTCCCGGTTCGGCCGG
>JBFZDM010000230.1:0-4990 GCA_041307365.1 Chromatiaceae bacterium
CGGTTACCTGGCGCAGCCGAACAGGAAAGACAAGGCGCTGACGGACCTTTGGTAGACAGTCCAGAACCAGCCCCCTGGTCACCTCCTTGCTCCCCTTAGAACCTGCCCCCTAAGCCCTTCAGACGGGACCGAAATTCGTTGGTGATAGATTCCGCGTCCTGATCACTAGCGATAATCTTGGGCGTAAGAATGACAAGCAACTCCTTGCGATCCGATGAGCGGTTGTTATCGCTGAACAGGGCGCCGACAAGGGGGATATTGGAGAACCCTGGCACGCCGCCCTTTGTCTTTTCATCCAGGTTTTCAATGAGACCCCCAAGTACCACGGCCTGACCCGAGCGTACCGCCACGTTGCTGGTTATTTGACGAACGATAAAGGTGGGCGAATTGATGTCCGAGGTATCGGTCTTGCTATCCGTACTCACCTCCTGCTGTACATCCATTTGGACCATGCCGCCAGGGGTGACCCTGGGCTTTACGGTGAGCTGGACACCCGTTTGCTTGTAGGAGACGGAGTTGACGATATTATTGTCGGGATTACTGGTATTCTGCTGTTGCTGTGTGAGGATAGGAACCTCCTTGCCAACCTGGATATGGGCTTGCTGATTGTCTCTCACCATGACGGAGGGCGAGGACAGGACGTTCAACAGTCCCTCCGCGGCATAGAGGTTGAGGTTGGCCCGAACCAGTTCTTCCGATGCCAGGACCGTCCAATTGAAGCCGGGACGTTTGGGGAGAATGGCTCCATCAGTAGAGTTCAGCGATAGTCTAGATGGATTCCCATCGATCCCGCCAGTGAAGGCCCATTGAACGCCATACTGCAAGTTACCGCTGAGGGTGATTTCGACGAAGGTAGCCTCGATCAGAACCTGAAGAGGCACCAGGTCCAATTGCTTGATTGCATCAAGAATCTTCTTGTAATCCCTGGGACTCGATTTGATAAGCAGGGAATTATTAGTCGGATCGGCGACAATGCTGACTGTGGACGTCATCTCCAGGGTGCTGGCCACCGCCTGTTTGGCTCCCTGGGTTGCCTGTTTATCACCGAACTTGCTGGAGCCAAGCTTGCTGGAGCCAAACCTGCTATCCGTTGGCTTATTGGTATCGGAGGTCGAGGATTGTGCTGATGCCATGCTCAAACCCGGCGCAACCGAACCGACGCTCTTGGTCATTCCTTGACCGCCACCCCCGGAGAACAAGCTGATCAGACTGCTAGCCATGATTTCCGCATCACCGTGCTTGACGCGATACACAAAGAGCCGCTCATCAATGTCCCCAGCGGCGGCGGCCACATCAAGCCGCTCGATCCAGACCCTGGCTTGGGAAAGGTATTTTTCCTGGGGCGAAACCACCAGAACACTCTGGGCACTCTCCACCGGGACAAAGCGGAAAATACCCTTCATGGGATTACCCGCCTCGTCCGACAGCAGGGTCTCAAGCTGGCTCACAACGTCCTTGGGGGCGGCGTATTCCAGGGTGAAAAAGCCAACTGACAGGCCCGCCATCCAATCCACGTCGAAGACCTGGATGGTATCCAACAGGTTGCGTATTTCGGGGCCCGTGCCCGCCAGAACCAGCAGGTTGCGCAGGCTATCGGCCCGGATGATGCTGCCCTCCGGCGCCAGGGGCTCGAGGATCGTGCTCATCTCCTCCGTACCTATGTATCTCAGGGGGACCACCTGGACACTATAGCCCTGGGGCAAGGCCTTGGAGGACTCGCCCAGTTGGGGCACTACCCGACCGCGGACGGCGTTGGTAAGGGGAACGACCTCATAGTTCCCGGCATTCTGGACGATAGCGGCGTTGTTCATGCGTAGAAGCGTTTCGAGGGTCGGAATCAGGGCCTCCCGCGACAGGGGCCGTCCGGTTTCGAGAGATGCCGTACCAGAGACGCCAGGATCCAGAACATAATTGACCCCCAGAATATCGCCAAGTATGACCTTGACCACCTCGCGAATATCCGTGCCATCAAAATTCAGGGTGATGTCGCCGGGGGTGGTATCGACACTCGGTCGATCAACGGAGCGTACAAAGGTGCCAGTACCCGCTACCGTCTTTTTCGGGAGGACGGGTGGCGCTTCCCTGCCCTCACCAAGGCGGATGCCGGACGTGGTCGCCGTTCCGGCGTCTTCCTCTGCTTTCCTCCCTGTAAGGGGGGTAAGGATATCCCTGCCGGTATCGTTCACCTTGACCGTCGGATCCCAATCAGCCCTTTCGCAGGCGGTGAGGAACGGCAGCAGAGTGACGAAGAGAAGCCACCAGTGGCGACGGATGGCTCCTGACTTACCGATTTCTTTTAGGATAAATAACATAGATTCGAATCCATTGCTTAAGCTGTGCCTGAGTCGGGGGTTGGCCCGAAGAATTTCTGACGAGGGGTCTCCCCTGGACTCCTACTTGGGCGCGGCTTGGGGTGGCTGCTGCTATTTTTTCATGTACTTGATATGGGTAAACGTGGCTCATTTCGAACAGCTTCACGCTACGCCCTATTAGATCTGGCGTTATTCCCCTCTTTGCGGGCGGCCTTGCGGGCTCTTTGCGGGCGGCCTTGCGGGTTCTTTGCGGGCGGCCTCGCGGGGTGGCCGGCCTGTGGGTGGTGGTGGCGCCCCTTGACTGTAATTTCGCAATACCAGGCGATCCGCGATGCCCTGTCCCTGCATCTCGACCTCACCGGTCGCGATGGCCTTGACCGTCCAGCCCTCCAGGTCGTCCCCGACCTGGACCTTCCTTGGTTTGGGATCATTAGGGGTGCGCACCCAGGCGACGGCGCCAGTGGGGGTAATGATGACCGCATTGAGATCCATGGTATCCAAGGCCACCAGAGGCTGGCCCTCTGATGTTTCCTCGGGCCCTTCTGCCTCTGGTGCCTCTTCGGGTGGACGGCGACCCGGCAGAAAGAGGGGACGTTCAATCACCGTGGCATAGTCTTCCTTATTACTGGGCGGTGAAAGACGGTCTAGTGGGTTGTCTGGCTTGGCGTTGACCGGTTGAGTGGCCTCACCTGGCCCGTCAAGAGGGGCGATCTGACGCTCGGGTGGCCATCCGCGCCACTGAACCGCCAGCATCACGCCAAGCCCAAGCAGTGTGACAAGAAGCAAGGGTTTCACGGGTTATTCCCCAAGGCATAACCGAAAACATCAAGACGAATGGTGAGTTCCTGCTGGACCTGGGGTGGGGGGCTATCTCCGCGCTGCCGCCGATCGCGTCGCTCGCGGCGGCTGGTCGAACGTACCGAGAGTTGGTCCACGAAGAGGAAGGGCCTGGCCTGCTCAATGTTATAGAGCACCTCCAGCAAGGCCTCGGTATCCCCTTGTACCTGAGCGCGGATGCGGACCCTGGGGGGCTGTTCGTTGGGCTCGGCGGGCAAAAACTGGGAATTCACCAGACGCGCACCAGCGGCCTGCACCATCTCCTGGATGGTGCCTTGAAGCTGGGCCCCGGCCAGGGCCGCCGTGGGGGCATTAAAGTAGAAAGCCTTGACCTCCTCATTGTTGCGCTCCCGCTCCAACTCAGTCCGGAGCCGGGGAATGGTGGCCAGCAGGCGCTCATAACGCTGGATCTGGTCGACGACGGACTCGGTCTCGGCATCCAGATCGGCCATCTGCTGGTGCCAGGGCAAGCCGATGCCCAACAGGAAACCGCCCGGGATGAGGATGGCGGCGGACCAGGCTAAAAGACAGGGACCCCACTTGGGCTTGGGCATGGGTCTGGCCGCCGTCATGAGTCGCCGCCTTGGCGCTGGTAGTTGAAACCGATATGAAAGCGCTCACGATCGGTATTGGGGACCTGGGAGACTGGCGAACGGAAGGCGACACCGGAAAAGGGCGCGGCCTGTTCCAGGAGGCCAATGAGGGTGGCGGCTTGGGTCGATTCGCCGCGGATCTGGACCTCTTGACCTTGGAATTCGAGGTTTTCCACCCAGGTCCCATCCGGCAGCCGGACCGTCAGTTCCCGCAGCAGATCGATCATAGTCGCCTGAGTGGATTTGCGCTCGAGGACGGCCACACTACCCTGGTGGGCAGTCTCGATAGCCGCCCGCAAGCTTTCGACCTCCGCCGCACTCCTTTTCAGGTCGGTGAGTTCACCTTCCAGGCCGGCGAGGATCTGGCTCCTCTGCCAAAGGGGTCCCGCCAAGGCGATGGCCGCCAGCCCCATCACCAGGAGGATAAGCAGGATTTCGAGACCAAGCAGCCTTACCAGCCGCCGCGGACTCTCTTCGTCCGGCAACAGATTGGCGCTTGGCCAGGCCTGGGGCCAGACAATCCGGTCCACCGGGGCGCCGGCCTCCCTCATACGCCCCAGCCAATCCTGGACTAGGTCGCGTCGGCAAAGGGCCAGTTCCAGGGTAATGCGACCCACCTTGCCCTGATCTTCGGTCAGACGAAAGTCAAAATAAACCTGATCCAATTGGAAGGGCGTGAGTCGATCTATCTCGTAGCCGATGACCTGCCGCAGATTTTTTCGTGCCTGGCTGGGAAGGTAAAGGGTGCGAGAAACGATCCAATCAGAAGGCAATTCAAGGCGGGTACGCGGCTCGGTGGTATCCCGATGCCCCGCCACCAAGGCCCCAAGGGCCTGGAAAGATGCCGCATCCAAATCGGCCAGAGTTCGACGAGTCTCGCCTTCACCCTGGCAAAGCAGGGCCTGTCCATGAGCAAGGATCAAGGTAAGATGCGGATCGCGCGGGATAAGGGCATCACCCATCCGCCCCGGCAAGCAAGTCGCCAGAACTCTGCGCCAGCGCCGGACGAGATCGGCTAGCTGGTAGCCGGCTGCCGTCTTGGAAAGGCGAGGGAACCCGAATGAAGCGGCGAATGACATGAGCAAAAAGGCTTGGGTTCGATTTCAAATCTCGACGAATACATTGGACACAATGACGATTTTGCGGGGAAAAGTAAAGTCTCGGCGGACCGCCATCACCGGGCTCATCGGGGAAAGATTGTGAAATTTCCTTCACGGCCTGACCCTGGCCGAAGGTACTTGACCAACT
>JBFZDM010000246.1:0-3312 GCA_041307365.1 Chromatiaceae bacterium
TCCAGCACGGCGCTGTGGAAGCCCATGCCATGGAGACGGTGATCGAGGGTATTGGCGATGGTGCTCTTGCCGGAGCCGCTAAGGCCAGTGAACCAGATGACGCAGCCGCGGTGACCGTGCAGGGCCTCGCGACGGTCGCGCGTAACCTGGTGTTCGTGCCAAGTCACATTGTTATCATTAGACATTATCGAGTATAATCCTGATGGTGTAAAAGGTATCTCATCATGGCTCTAAAGGTGCGATCGGTGCACCTCAGGGCCAGAATTTCCAGTGGAATTCCGATGTCATTCCCGGGATAAGGGCCGGGTAGGGGAATCCAGGCAGGCATGGTAACCCAAGCTGAGCCGAGGTCCCAGATCAATGCCCGCTAGCAGCCTTGTCCCTCGCCCCCGGGGCGGATTAGGATGCATGCCCCTTATAGCCCCGGCCGTGTCGCTCGCATCCCTATGTCCGCCAGCAACGAGATCACCGCCTTCTTCAGCCATGGAGCTATCCTGCGCGCCATCATTCAGCACCAAGCCGTGGCCCCATCCCTGAATTTCCATCACCCTGGCTGAACGACGACCATGCGGGATGACGCCTACATCCATGGCTTCGGCCCCCTCGAGGAGCAGCGCCTGCGCGATCAAGCGGCGGTATTGGCCCCGGTGGTGTTTGATGGGCTGGAATTGCCGTCCGCTGGGCGGCTGCTGGAACTGGGCTGCGGGGTGGGCGCGGAACTCGCCCTGCTGGCGAAGCGCTGGCCGAGTCAGGCCTTGACGGGCATTGATCTCAGCCCGAGCCACCTCCTGGCGGCCAGGCGCCATCTGGGCGACAGGGCCGGGCTGGTGCGGGGCGACGCCGGCCGCTTGCCCTTTGGCGAGGGTTGTTTCGCCGTCGTCCTGACCATCTGGATGCTCGAGCATGTCCCCGATCCGGCGCGGGTGATGCGCGAGGCCTTGCGCGTCCTGGAACCCGGCGGTCTTCTGATCTGCACGGAGGTGGACAACGCCAGTTTCCGCTTCACCCCGGAACTGGCGGCCATCCGGGCCTGGTGGGATCTTTTTTGCCAACGCCAGCAAGAAGCCGGCGGCGATCCCTACGTCGGCCGCCGTCTTGCCGGGCTGGCCCACGACCTCGGCTGTCGCGAGGTGGAGACGCGTGACCTGCCGGTGGTCTCCAGCATCCTTACCCCAGGACGACGGACCGAACTGCTGGATTACGTGGCGGACCTGCTGGCCTCCGGCGCCGCGAATCTACAAGGCGCTGGCGCGGTGGATGAGTCCCTCTTCGCGGCCCTGCGCGCGGATTTTGCCCATGCCCGCGGTGATCCGACCATCGAGTTCGAGTATCACGCGGTGCGGCTCAGTTGCCGGCCGCGGTAGGCGCCACGGGCGTTCCTGGCTTGAGGTCGAGGGCGAACAGCTCAATTCCGCATCCGTCCGGTCGTCTATTGCCCGCCGCCTGGGTATGGACCCTGGCGCCTGGGTTCCGGCGCATCGGCCTAATGTCCGCCGAGACACTTCGGGAGGTAATCCAAATCGGCCGGTTCATCGATATCCGCCAACTCCTCTCCTACCCAGCCGCGCCAGTTCAGGGCGCGGAGGCGGGCCAGGGTCAGGTCCGCCACCGCCGCCGTGCTCCAGGGCAGGTCGGCGAAGAGACTGGGATCGAAGGCCCTTAGGCCCAGGAGCACATAGCCGCCGTCCCGGGCCGGGTAGATGGCGGCCTCGTGCCCATCCAGGGCGGCGGCGGCCTTGCACAGCCGTTGGGCGGAGAGGGCGGGGCAGTCGGTGCCGATCAGCAGAACCCGCCGGCCAGCGTCCAGGTGTCGTCGCGCGGCCCGGGCCAGGCGCGCGCCCAAGTCGCCCTGCCCCTGATCACTCGTCTCCAGGCCGCTGGCCGCCCAGGCGCCTTTTTGTATAGCCAGGGGAGGGGCCAGGTCGGCCCAGTCGGGGTGGGTGACGGCGGGGCTGGCGCACAGCTCCACCGGGCCCAGGCCCGCCGCCAGGGCCTGCTCCAGGGTGTGGTGCAGGAGGCGCCTGGCCAGCCGGGCCGCGCCCGCCGCGCCCAGGGCGGGAATGAGCCGGGTCTTGACCTGGCCGGGAACCGGGGCCTTGGCGAAGATCAGGATGCGGACTTCGCTCACGCCGCGGTCTTCGGAGCCGGCTTCGGGGCCGACTTCTGGGCTGGCCCGCCATCGCCCGGAGCTTGGAGTCGATAGCGCCCGGCCAACGACTCCGCCGGCACCCCACGCCAATAGTCGATGCGCAGCCGCCACATGAGCAGAATGGTGCGCCAGGGACCCTGGGTCTCCCAGCGCCGGCCCGAGGTCAGGACCCGCTCCCGCAGGCAGGCGGGAGGGCCGAGGCGCTTGAGCCGCTTCGACAGTTCGATGTCCTCCATCAGCGGCTGGTCGGGGAAGCCGCCCAGGGCGGCGAAGGCGGCGCGCTCGACAAACAGGGCCTGGTCGCCGGTGGCGATCCTGGTCAGGCGCGAGCGCAGGTTCATGAGACTCGCGACGACCCTCAGCACCCAGGGCCGGCCGACGATGCTGACATCAAATCGGCCCCAGCGGCGCTGGCGCAGGGCGGCGGCAATGAGGGCAGCGGCGCCCTCCGGCAGGCGGGTGTCGGAGTGCAGAAAGACCAAGGCCTCGCCCTGGGCCAGGGCGGCCCCGGCATTCATCTGCCGGGCCCGGCCCCGGGGGGCTGTCAGAACCCGGTCCGCCAAGGGGGCGGCAAGGATCGGGGTGCCGTCGCCGCTGCCGCCATCGACGACGATAACTTCGTGGCCCAAGGCGCGCAGGGACTGGAGTGGGGCCAGGGTCGCCTGGATGCCCGCCGCCTCGTCCAGGGCGGGCAGGATGATGGATAGCCTCATGGCCGTGATCCTCTCGGGTCAGATGCGATCATTCGCTGACCACTGGCGGGCCGGCGCGACGCCACCGGCAAGCCATCCCGCGGACGCCGGACGTTGAACGATGGCCAAGCTGCCAGTATATAAGGTCAACCCGGCCGGCGGGCGTTCAGGCGCAGCGGTGAGCGCGACTCGCGAGTGGGATCCTGGGTCGATGGCGTCATCGCATGGGCTCCGCCATCCGCTCCCTTGCGGCGGCCCAGCCTGGGCTTGGCGCGGCGGCGACCCGAAGCCGCGACGGGTCCAACGCACCCCCCTTCCCATCGACAACCGGAATGACCCGATGCTTGCCTGGATCGACCGCCTGCCCATCTCCGTGCTGCTGCTCGTTGCCCTGACCCTGGGGCTCGCCCCCTTCGTTCCCGAACCCCATATCTGGGAGAAGCTCAAGCTGCTGGCCAGCGGGGAACTGGT
>JBFZDM010000310.1:0-2684 GCA_041307365.1 Chromatiaceae bacterium
GCCACCTTCCTCGACGTTGCGGGCGGCGCCGAAGAAGCGCTTGGGCCTCTGCAGGGCGTTGGCATCGACACCGCCGGTGAGGACCTTGCCGGAGGAGGGCACCACGGGGTTGTAGGCCCGCGCCAGGCGGGTGATGGAGTCGAGCAGGATGACCACGTCATGCTTGTGCTCCACCAGGCGCTTGGCCTTTTCGATCACCATCTCGGCCACCTGAACGTGGCGGGTGGCGGGCTCGTCGAAGGTGGAGGAGATGACCTCCCCGCGCACCGAGCGCGACATCTCGGTGACCTCTTCCGGGCGTTCGTCGATGAGCAGGACGATGAGGTAGCAATCCGGGTGGTTATGGCCGATGGACTGGGCGATGTTCTGCAACATCATGGTCTTGCCGGCCTTGGGCGGCGAAACGATGAGGCCGCGCTGGCCCCTGCCGATGGGTGACACCAGGTCGATGGTGCGAGCGGTAATGTCCTCGGTGCTGCCGTTGCCCAGTTCCAGCTTGAGCCGCTTGTTGGCAAAGAGTGGCGTGAAGTTCTCGAAGAGAATCTTCGTCTTGGTCGCTTCCGGCCGGTCGAAGTTAATGTCGTTGACCTTGAGCAGCGCGAAGTAGCGCTCGCCTTCCTTGGGGGGGCGGATCTTGCCGGTGATGGTATCGCCGGTGCGCAGGTTGAAGCGGCGAATCTGGCTGGGGGAGACATAGATGTCGTCCGGTCCCGCGAGGTAGGAGGAGTCGCCAGCGCGCAGGAAGCCGAACCCGTCCTGAAGGATCTCCAGCACCCCATCGCCGGAAATTTCCTCGCCCTTCTTGGCCTGTGCCTTAAGGATGGCAAAGATGAGGTCCTGCTTACGGGACCGGCCCACGCCCTCGATGAACATGGTTTGAGCCATATCCACCAGTTCGTTCACCGGCATCTTTTTCAGTTCGGTTAGATTCATGTTGCTACTTGGAACTCAGGGATGTGGTCGGATTGGCTCGATCCTGGCCGTGGACACCAGCGGGTGCCGGATGGCTGTCGGGAGAGGATGGATGGAGCAAGGCGGGGTACCCGGCCGGGCACCCCGTGCAGAATGTGTTGGGACTAGGGGAAGTTCTGGCGTTACAGATTGCTATCGATGAAGGCCGTGAGCTGAGACTTGGAGACGGCGCCAACCTTGGTGGCCTCGACCTCCCCCTGCTTGAAGAGCATGAGGGTGGGGATACCCCGGATCCCGTAGCGGGGGGGGGTGTCCGGATTCTGGTCGATGTTGAGCTTGGCGATGCGAATCCGGCCTTCATACTCGGCGGCGACATCGTCCAGGATAGGCGCGATCATTTTGCATGGACCACACCATTCGGCCCAGTAATCGACGAGGACGGGATGGGCGGCCTTGAGGACGTCTTGCTCGAAGGATGCATCCGTCACATGGATGATGCGATCGCTCACTTGGGTTGATCTCCCTGTTGACTTGAATTCTTGCGGGAAGGGCATTGAAGGCTGCCGCCAGGATGCACCATGCCTGGGTGCGTGGCGGACGGGTCGGGTGGCGCCGGGAACTTGCCTTGGGTAAGATGCTATTTCAGCCAAGATTCCAGAAATATGCAAGCCCTTCGACGGGCAGGCACCCCTTCAGGCCCTCGAGCCCCAGTTTTCATGACCCAAACACACCTTTCAGACATTCGATTCGACAGCTTTGATCTCGATCCACGCATCCTTCAGGGGCTCGCCGACGCCGGCTTCAGCCACTGTACTCCGATCCAGGCCGAGGCCCTCCCCATCGCCCTGGCCGGCCAGGACGTTGCCGGGCAGGCCCAGACCGGCACGGGCAAAACAGCCGTCTTCGTCGTCGCCACTCTGCAACGCCTGCTGACCCATGCCCCCACGCCTCAGCGCAAGCCCAACGAGCCGAGGGCCCTGTTCGTGGCGCCAACGCGGGAGCTGGCGGTGCAGATTCACAAGGACACCCGTGCCCTGGCGGCCCACTGCGGTTTTCGTCTCGGCCTGGTCTATGGTGGCACCGGTTACCAGGAGCAGCGGGACGAAGTCGCCGCCGGGGTCGATATCCTCATCGGCACGCCAGGGCGCCTCATCGACTACTTCAAACAGCGGGTCTTCGACTTGCGAGTGGCCGAAGTGGTGGTGATCGATGAGGCCGACCGCATGTTCGACCTGGGTTTCATCAAGGATATCCGCTACTTGCTGCGGCGTCTGCCCCCTCCGGATCAGCGCCTCGGGATGCTCTTTTCCGCCACCCTGTCCTACCGGGTCACCGAACTGGCCTACGAGCACATGAACGACCCCCGCCCGGTGGCCATCGAGCCGGACCGGGTGACGGCGGAACGGGTCATCCAACGCTGCTACATGGTTGGCAACGATGAGAAGGTGCCTCTCATCATCGGCCTGCTACGGCGGCTGGTGGAGGCACGTGTCATTATTTTTGCCAACACCAAGCGCGCCACCGAGGGCATCTGGGGTTTCCTGGAGGGCAACGGCATTCGCGCCGCGATCCTCTCCGGCGATGTGCCCCAGAAGAAACGCTTGAGCCTGCTCAAGGCCTTCCAGCACGGCGAGCTGCCCGTCCTGGTGGCCACGGACGTGGCGGCGCGGGGTCTTCACATCCCCGGCGTCACCCATGTCATCAACTATGACCTGCCGGAGGATGCGGAGGACTATGTCCACCGCATTGGCCGCACCGCCCGCGCCGGCGCC
>JBFZDM010000313.1:0-4787 GCA_041307365.1 Chromatiaceae bacterium
GCACCAAGGGAGGGGCAAATTCGGCCCCCGGACTCGCCTGTCCAGATGATACCGTAAGGGCCGGCGCCAGCGCTTGGTAGAGTTCCCGATCGAAACCAAGGACCTGTTGCAGTTCCTCCACACTGTCAAAGGGTCCGTCCTTGGCGCCATAGGGTCGACCGGCGGCGTCATAGTCCGGATCCTCCGCCCCATTGAGGAGACGCAGGTCATCCTCGTCGCGCCAATCGAGGATGGCGTCCACCAGGCTATCCGGATCCCGCTCTTCGGCACCCGCCGCCAGTAATAATGCCAGCAGCAGGCCGCGATCGGCCAGGTTGAGATCAATGAGGGATGCCTCGTCTATGATTCGAATTTCCAGGGCTTCGCCACCGAGGGACCAGGCCCTGGGCAGGCCGTCCGGCACCCAGAGCCCAAGGTCTTCCAGGGATTCTCCGCCAGCTTCCAGTGGGGGCTGGGCCAAGAGGTTCAGGGCGGCGAATTGAATGGCGGCGTCGGCTTGGGCGCGGAAGATGGCACTGGCAATCTGATTGGCCGCCAGGGCACTCTCCGTGCGCTGGGTGGTGGTCAGGCCGATGGCGATGATGGTGAGGAGGGTGAGGATCCAGAGCACCAACATTAGGGCGATGCCACCTTGGTGGCGACCGGTCTTGAAGCCCCCTCTTGACCGATTGGTGGGAGGGTTGGCTCCGCGCTTCATTGAGGATTCACCGGCGCCGCCAACCAGACGATAAGTTCTGGCCAGCGGCGTTGGGGCGTAGTCAAAAGGATGCGCACCGCCAGGGGCGGCTCGGCACGCTCCAGCCAGTCTGCGTGCCATTCTCCTTCGGTCTCGGTGGACAGGGCCGTCACTGGGTCCGCGGGGGGGCCGAAATAGCTGATCTTGAATTCCTCCACGGTCTCCAACAACACGCTAGTGCCGAAGGCCCCGGCAGCGGCATCCTGGTCCTCCCCTCCAGCAACCACAGCCCCCTGATCTTTCAGGGGTTGCCATACCGGCACCTCGCCAGTCCCCGCCAGCACGTCCGGGTGCAGCAGCCACCGCACCAGCACCAACCGCCCCCCCTCCTTGCCGGCATCCTCCAGGTGCAACCGTAGGATATAGAGGCCCGGAATACCCACCTGCCCAGACAGGGGGGCCACGAACTCCAAGTTCTGGCTATCGCCGGCAAAGACCAGATAGGGCTGAGCATCCAGGGTAAGACTGATGGGGCGCGCCTGGCTCAGGACCCGCGCCAGGAAGTCGCGGGCCAGACGTAGCCGCGTGTTGTACTCGGCCGCGGCTTCCACCCCCTCCCAGGAACGCATTCCCAGCCTCAGACCGGAGAAAAGGAGGAGACTGATAAGCGCAACCAGGACAAAGGCGATGAGCAACTCAACCAGGGTGAAGCCACCCATCCGCCGTGGGCAGGAGGGGTCAGTTTTCAGGGCGCTCATCCCCTAACCGGAGGGTGGACAGGGAGATCGACCGGGTACCCCGCCCCGTCTCCCAGGCGACTTCGGAAGTCACTAGAAAAGCTGGCAGGGGCGCCTCCCAGGCAACAAGATCTTCTAATACCATTTCCACTACCTGGATCCTCCACTGCAAACCATCCTCCGCTTCCCCACTCAGGAGACCAGGTTCCAAGGGGATGTCGAGCCCCACCAGGCCAAGGCCCGCCTCCGCCAGGGCAGCGGCCCGGCCATAGGTGCCGCTGAGAGCCGTGGTATTGAGGGCCTGGGAGAAGATCTGCATCAAGACCCCCAGGCTTAGGGCCAGGATGGTAAAGGCGACGAGGACCTCGAGGAGAGAGAAACCGCTCTGACCTTTGCATTGTTTCTTGACGCCGTGAGCCACGCCCATTCGCCGAAGTGTTCCCCCGGCCGCCGTCCGTGGCTTGTTCATGGTCCTTCCCAAGGCGCCACCTGGATGCGCCCCGTCAGCCACTGGACGCCAACCTGCCAGCCTGTGTCATTTCGGGCGAGAATGACACGGCCACCCGTGGAACTGCCATCGGGAAAGAAGCGGACGGCACCGCCACGGCCCTCCTCCATCTCGGATTCGGCGGCGGTCATTTTGATGTCCAGTCCCGCAGGCAGCGTGACACGCCTGAAGGGGCCATCGACCTGGTAGCTTCGCCCCTCCAAGTCCAGGGTAAAGGCGATATCCCGCCCAGTACGGATGGCCTCCTCACGCGCCAGCCTCATCCCGGCGGCAACGCGCCGCGCCGAGGACTTGAGTTCGACACCTGGGATGGCGGCGGAAATCAGGGGCGGCACCAGGGCGATGAGGGCAGTCGCCAAGGCCAGAACCACTACCAGTTCCAGAAGGGTAAAGCCAGGGCACCTGCCGAGCCTGGCATTAACGGGCATGCCTGCCCTTGCGGCAAGGGCAAGGCGCCGTGCGCTCATGGCCCCGGTCTATTGCCAGCCAAGAATGTCCTGGTTCTCGCCTTCACCGCCATCGCGGTTATCAGCACCCAGGGACCAAATGTCGAAGCTGCCGTGTTCACCCGGGGAGCGATAGCCATAATCGAAGCCCCAGGGGTCCTTAGGCACCTGATTCTTTTTTAGGTAGGGGCCGTTCCAGTTGGGCGTGCCGGCGGTGTTCTCCACCAGGGCCTGCAGACCATCGTTCGTGGTGGGATAGCGGCCTACCTCCAGCCGGTAGATGTCCAGAGCGGCCGAGAGGTCCTCGAGTTGGATGCGAGCGGTCTTAGTCTTGGAACTGCCCAGGGTCTTCATGACCTGAGGGCCGACCAATCCCACGAGCAGACCGAGGATGGCGAGCACCACCAGGAGTTCGACCAGGGTGAAGCCCCGGCGGCGAATAAAGGGCCTCTGCGGCCGACTGCATGTGCGGGGGCTGGATTTCTGGGCTGGCATTGTTTATCTGGCCTCGGACCTGGGTCTTGAATAAAGTTTGATTTTAGCTCGAAGCCCAGCCGCCATGCAGTGATTTACCCTTGCGCTCGGCGTAAAGGGCCAGGATTTCCTGGGTTTCCCCTTGGGCGATGACACGCCCATGCTCCATAAGGATAGCAGTGGTGCACATGCGCTTGATGAGGACATCACTATGTGATGCGAGCACGAGGATGGCGGCCTGTTCGGTAAAGGCATGAAGCCGCTTGTTGGCCTTTTCGAGAAACGACGCATCGCCGGCGGCAATCCCCTCATCGAGAAGCAGTATGTCCGGCTGGATGGCGGTGGAGACGGCAAAGGCCAGCCGGGTGCGCATACCATCCGAGTAGGTGCGAATGGGGAGACTCAAAAAATCCCCCAACTCAGTGAAACCAGCGATATCGTTCGTGCGGGCAAGGATCTCCCGCCTGCTCATGCCGAGGCAGAGCCCCCGCAGCAGGATGTTTTCATAACCCGAGCTTTCCGGGTCCATGCCCAGGGACTGGTCGAACATAGGCGCGACCTGCCCCTTGATCTCCACGGTTCCCTCATTAGGCTCGTATATACCTGCCAGCACCCGCAGCAGGGTTGTTTTGCCGGCGCCGTTGTGCCCAACCAGCCCAACCCGGGTGCCATGCTCAAAGGTCAGGTTCAGGTCTTCCAAGGCCTGGACGATGGGGATGCGCCCCCCGGCGTCCTCTGTGATGCGCCCGCCGGTAGCACTGTTGAGGAGGCGCTTCTTCAACGACCGGCTGCTCACATCATAGACGGGGAAGGAGACCGAGACATGGCGCAAGCGAATGGATGTCACTGCTTCCTCCTATACCCAGTAGGCGATGCGCCACCGGTACACGGTGTAGAAGACCATGGCCAGCACCCATGAAACCAGGGTAAAGAGCACCACCGCCAGCCAATTTTCCGCCGTGGGGACCTGGCCGAGCAGTGGACCTCGGAAAATCTCCACCAAATGATAAAAGGGGTTCAGATGCAGCACCAAGGCCCGCCCGGGAAGCATGTCCGGCTTCCAGATGACCGGGGTGATAAAGAACATTACCTGAACCACACTGGCAACGATCAGGGGGATGTCCCTGAAACGGGCACTGAGAAGGCCAAGGAAAATACCCAGTGCCACGCCATTGAGGGACAGCAGGGCAATGGCCGGGAGGGCCAGCAGGGCATTCCAGCCTGGATTGACGCCAAAAATGATGGCGATGAGAACGAAGATCCAGATGTTGTGGGCGAACACCAGTAAATTGATCCAGACAACCTGATACACGAAGGTGGAGAGGGGTACCGCCATCTGCCGGATCATGCGTTCGCTATCGATGAAGCTCTTACAGCCGTCAAGGATCAGACCGGAAATGAAGGCCCAGGTCACGAATCCGCATGCGAGATAAGGCAGATATACCTCCAGATCCATGCCGAAGATCTTGCCATAGAGGAGTCCCAGGGCCGAAACCATGATGCCCATGGAGATGGTGATCCAGAAGGGACCCAACATGGAACGGCGGTAACGCTGACGAAGGTCATGGAGCCCGATGGTGACCCACAATTCCCGGCCGCGCCAGCCATTACCGATGTCGCGCCAGGCAAGGCGAACATTGTCTGCTTTCAGCCCGTTCCGCCACTGGGCGGAGAGCCAGTTATATCCTGTCATTACTGATCGGCTACCCGTGAGCAAGCATCCTGGTGGATATACGCAGAATGCCTGAAGGAAAGTACCAAGGGTCCGGCGACCCGATTAAGTGAAGGCATCCAGCCCCCCCGCCAAAAGATAGGCTATGATGCCCTTGGAACTCCGGATGGCGCAAGCACAGCTTCCCGGGGCCGTGGTCATCAACTCAATATGCTGGTCGTAGATATGGTTCGTCGTAGGTGTGGTAGTTGAAGATTTTCTACCCCAGACTTCG
>JBFZDM010000315.1:0-7918 GCA_041307365.1 Chromatiaceae bacterium
CCCAGGTCTTGAGCAGGATGGTTAACAGGGCGGCGGCGATCGACAGCCATGCGTAGCGTCTCAGGTCAGTGCGGGACATGGCATGAATTCCGGTTGTTGAGTGATGATGGGGTACTGGCAAGGGTCCATGATTCTTTGTAGTCCGTTTCAATAATTCAGCTTATGGCATCGCCGGTTTTCCCGACCATCCCCCACTGGGGCAGTGTCAAAATTTGAGCTGGGCGATGCGGTAGATGACGGCCGCGGCCTTGACCCGCTGGCCCCAGGGTCGCCTCCGTGGCCAGCACTACCCCATCGATGGGGGCGGTCAGGACCAGTGGGCCACCGCCCTTGCCGATCAGACCGGCCATGGCCAGGTGCTGCTGGCTCTCGCAGGAGAGAGCGGCGGCCTGACTGGCGTCGGCGCGGGTCGCATGGAGTCGGGATTCAGGGATCAAGCCCTCCGCGAACAACTCGACGTCGCGCTTGAGGTTCTGATGCAGGAGCATGGATTGGGTCGCCGCCTCCATGGCATCGCGCTGCAGGGTCAACGCCTCTGGGCTGGAGATGTGCGCCACGACCTCGCCGCTCTTGACCTGGGTCCCGGTAGCCACCATCAACCGCTCGACCAGGCCGGCCACTGGCGTGGATACGAGACGGATCTGGTCGGTGGGTACCACCACCCGGGCGGGCAAACGAGTAGGTCGTCCATCCATGGCCGTGCCGATGACCAGGGTTTCAATGCCCAGGGCCTTGATTTGAGATGGGTGCAGAAGCATGGGCTCGCCAACCGCCCAGGTCAGCGTCGTTGGGAGCCAAAGCAGGAGGAGCCGGAGAGCTTGGGGTATGGACATGGTTGAACCCTGTGTGGAATTTCCACGATCAAGACGGATTCTAACCATGCCAAGCTTAAGCCCGGCTTAAGGTCGGTCAGATGGGTGACGGTTTGAGAACGCCAAATTTTCCTGCAAGGAGACGGAGGCTTACCCCGCCGTGAACAGATTAAACACCCAGTCGGGTGCCCTCGGCGCTCCCTGAATCCTTCCTCAACCAGTTGGCGAGGGTTAGGAAGGGGAGCCCACTTTGGGGTAGGCGGTCGGGTTCAAGATCTTTTATCAGGAGAGGCGGGGCGCCTTGAATCAGCGCGGACCGCCTATCCTTCGTGCGTTAGCGCTTGCTTTTCTTTGCCTTCTTTTCGGGCTTTGCCTCCTTTTGCTTTTTTTCTGGCTTCGCTTTCGCCGGTTCTTTCTTCGTCTCGGCGGCAGGCGCCTTGACCTTCTTGGTCGCCGGGGCGGCGGTGGGGGCTTCAGGGGCCGGCTGCGCCGGTGCCGGCGCGGCTAGGGTCTCATCGACCGCCTTTTTTGCTTTCTTCGAAGTTGCCATTCGTCTTATCTCCAACGATTGTAGGGTACTTTCAATAATGAACCGGTCTCGCCGGTTCTTGCTCGCAATCGGGAACCGGAAGGATCCGATTCCCTCATGTTTGATGTCCGCGCTTGGGTGATGCGGCTGGTCAACAGCGCTTAGGGGGCCAGGGCCAAGGCCAGGGAGGCGCTCCCCGAGAGCGACTCCGCCACCGCGGTCCGCTATGCTGTTAGTGAACGCGTGAAGTAGCGCGCTTGCGCGACGCTGGTGCAAACAGGTCCCCACCCCGAGGGCTGGAGATCTTTCGTGCGGGGCGCCGAGAAAATTATCTGCCGCGGGAGGAGCCCCTGCCGGGGGCCGGCTTGATCGGCGCTGGCTTTCCCGGTCTGGTCTTGCCTGGTGCCGGCTTGCCGGTATTGGGCTTGGACGGGGCGCCTGGATTGGCGGGACCCCCCTTGGCAAGACCAGAAGGCGAGGGTTTCGGGGTCTTTTGAACCATGGATTGCACCTCAAATCGATTTTGGGCCCAGGAAATACGGGGCCATGACAGTAAACCAGGGATTCAGGCAGATCAGAGCGGAGAGTAGGTCGAGGACGACGGGGGGCCAAAGACGTACTTCATTGACGGCAGGGTGGCTCTAGGTGGCTCTTGCTTGCCGTCTTGGCTGCTCGCAGGCTCCCTGTTTAAGGTCAAACGGGGTATAAGTCAACAAGTTTCTTTGCATGCCAGAGCGCCACCACCTCATCGGTGCCACGGTCGAAACGCTTGTACCCGTCAATTGCGCTGATCGCAGTGGCCTTGGAGGCGGGGCCGGCCACGAGTCAAAGTCCGGTTTCTTCGGGTAGGTGCTAATCCCACAGGTTGATGGGCCCGCTTTCCCCGGCCTCGCGCCGGGCCTCGATCCGCTCCTGAATAAAGCGCTGGAACTCGGGTTGGCGCTGGTAGGCGCCGGTGCCGACATAGGCCAGGCTGGTGCTGATGTGGTAGGGGCGGATGTAGGCGTCAGTGCGGAAGACCTCCTTGCCGGTGGCATCCAGGAACAGCAGGGTCGGGGTGTAGTTGATGCCCAGCTCCTGGCTCCAGTCCCGGGCCGAAAGCTTGCGGCCGTCAGGGGTTGTGAGCGCCTCCGAAGACCAGATATCGACCAGGGCGACGTCGAAAGCCTTTAACAGTTCCTGGGCCTCGTCACGGACCAGGGCCTCCCGGTGCAGTTCGTCGCAGGCCTGGCAACTGGCCTGCTCGAAGAGGAGCAGCAGGGGCTTGTCACTGATGCGCTGGTTCAGCTTAAGCGGGTGGGGCAGATAGCTGGCATCCTGGTGCAACTCGGTGCTGGTCGAGGTGCCGGACTGGGTGGCCAGGTATTCGTTGAAGGTACTGGTGGGCGCGGGGCGCTGGGCGGTGTAGTCGAGCAGGGCGCTGAATCGCTCCGGCGGGTAGTAGCCGTTGAGCCGGAAGCTGACCGCCCCCTTTTCGTCCAGGAAGAGCATGGTCGGGGTGAACTGGACCCGGTGCGCGCGGGCGAAGTCCTTTTCGCTGCCGACCCTGCCCTCCAGGTCGGTCACCTCCAGGTCGCCCCAGATATTGATGGCGATGACGTTGAACTGGGCCTGGGTCTTCTCCGCGATGTCGCGCTGGGTGAAGTTCACCTCCAGCATCCGTCTGCAGTAGGGGCACTCCTCCTGGTGGAAGTAGAGCACTACCCGCTTGCCTTCTTCGGCGGCATTGGCGACCTCCTCGCCCAAGTAGAGGAAGGAGTCCTTGAACCAACTCGGCGTGGCCGCCAGCAGTGGCGCGGCGAGGAGACCCAGGAGCAGGGCGGCTAGGGCGTGGCGGGTTTTCATCGGGTTTCTCCTCACGAAGGGCAGGGGGGTTGGCGGGGCCGCGGCGCGGCCGGCCTCAGGCCAGCCCCGGATTGTCGGCCACACCGATCAGTTTGGTGGCATTGACCTTGGCGAGGGAGATCGTCTTCTGGTCGCGCAGGTAGTCGGCGACCACCTCCCAGATCGGGCGCCCGGGCCCCGGGGTGCCGACGGTGGCCCAACCCGTGACCTTATAGGTCTTGTCCGCCTCGACCAGGCGGCCATCGTCCAGGCGCATCTCGCCGATACGCTGGCCTTGGCCGTTGTTGGGACTGCAGACGTAGTCGAGCCCACCTACCCGCACCATGTCCCCTCCCTGCTGGAGATAAGGGTCGGGGTTGAAGAGGTTATCGGCCACGTCCTCCAGGATGGTCCTGAGTTCGCTGCCCTTCATCTCGCGCACATAGGTCGCGGGGTAGGTGATGGCGGTCTGGTCGAGCACGTTTTCCAGGGTGATCACCGAGGCCGGGGGGACCGTGGTGCCCCAGCGGAAGCCGGGCGAGAGGGCGATCTCGGCGTCGCCCGCCTGGCGCAGGGCATTGCAGATCACCTGGTCGAAGGTGCCGTTGAAGTTGCCCCGGCGGTAGAGGGTCGTCTCGGTCACGGCCAGCTTCTCGCCCAATTGGGCCAGGTAGGGCCGGCGCACCTCGTCGATGTAGGCCTGCATCTCGGGGTCCGCCGGGAGCAGGTTGGCGAAGACCGGCAGGAGCCGGTAGCGGTAGCCCCGCACCTTGCCATCGCCCAGGTCCAGGTCCATCACTCCGAGGAACTTGCCGTTGGAGCCGGCGTTGGTGACCAGGGTCTTGCCGCCGCCGTTCTCCACCAGGGTGGGCGCGGGGATGCCGTCGTGGGTATGGCCGCCGAAGATGACATCGATGCCGCGCACCGAGGCGGCCATCTTCAGGTCCACGTCCATGCCATTGTGGGAGAGCACCACCACCACGTCGGGCTTCTCCTTGGCCCGCACCCGGTCAACCATCTCCTGCATCCGATGGTCCTGGATGCCGAAGCTCCAGTCGGGGATGAAGCGCGCCGGGTTGGCGACGGGGGTGTAGGGAAAGGCCTGGCCGATCACGGCCACCCGGGTGCCGTTGACCTCCTTCACCGTATAGGGCTTGAAGGCCAGACCGGAGGCTTCGTCGTAGCCGGCGAAATCGGCGAATTTATAGTCGAACAGGGCCTCGTCGGAGATCGAGATGTTCTGGGCCACGAACTCGCCCTTGAAGGCGTTGATGTTCTCGATCACCTCGGTGTCGTTGTAGGTGAACTCCCAATGCCCGGTCATCACGTCCACGCCGAGCAGGTTGCAGGCGCCGACCATATCCTGGCCCCGGGTCCAGAGGGCGGTACCCGAACCCTGCCAGGTGTCGCCGCCGTCCAGGAGCAGGCTGTTGCCGTCGCCCGCCTCGGCGCGCAGTTGCTTGACCAGGGTGGCCAGGTGGGCAAAGCCGCCGACCTTGCCGTAGCGCTGGGCGGCGGCGTCAAAATCGAGGAAGGTGAAGGCGTGGGCCTCCCGGCCACCGGGGGCAATCCCAAAGTGCTTTAGCAAGTTGATGCCCACCAGGTGCGGGGGCTGCCCCAAGGCCGCGCCGACGCCGAGATTGACGCTCGGCTCGCGAAAGTAGATGGGGTTGAGCTGGGCGTGGGTGTCGGTGATGTGCAACAGGCGCACATTACCGAAGCGGCCGGCCTGATAAAGCCCTTCGCCCTCGCGGCTGGTGGCCCAGGCGGCGCCAGGGATCAACCCGGCCATGCCGCCCAGGGCCAGCAGGCGGGTGAATTCTCGCCGTGATAGTGACATGGTTGTGGTCCTTTGGGTTGGTTAACTGACTGGGGGTGGCCGTAGGGCCGGCGCCGGGCTCGATCCGGCGCCGGGCGGGCGCGCTACAGGTTGACCGGAGATTCCGGATCGAGCAGGTAGGCCATGACGTCGGTGATCTGATCCTTGTTCAGGAAGCCGTTGGCGCCGAAGCGGGGCATGTTGGTGCAGGGGAAGTAGGCATGGGCGTTGTACACCACATCATAGACGTACTTCTGGGTTTCCGGGGTGTTGCCACGCAGCTTGCCAAAGCCACTCAGGCTGGGCCCGATGGTGCCGAAGGTGATCTCCTTCGGGTCCATTTGATGACAGGCATAGCAGTTGCCGCCTAATTTCTTGGTGTTGTCATCGACCTTGGGGCCGAGACGGAAACCGGCGCCCTCGCGGGCCAGGCCCCGGCCCTTCTTCCAGTCGCCGAGTTTGATGCCGCCCTCGGGATAGACGTGGGAGTCGCGCGCCAGTTCTGCTACCTTTTGCGCGGTGGCGGCGTCGGCGGGCTTGCCGCGCAGCGCCGAGCAGGTCTTTTGCAACTCGTCCTGGGTCATGCGCTCACGGGCGGTTTTGCCTTCCTGGGCGGGCTGGTCCAGCTTGAAGCCATTGGCCTCGAAGATCAGGTACTCGGTCAATTCCGTAGGCGTCATCTTGGTGTAGTCCACCTGAGCCGCCGAGGTGGGCTTGTCGGCACTGGCCGGGACGCCGGGCAGGAGGGTGGCGGCCAGGAGCGCCGCGATGCGGGTCTTATTGAACATGTGGTTGTCTCCTCGGGCGTGGACTAGCGCTTCAAGTCGGGCAGGATGGCCGGCTGGCCGCGGGCTTTATCGGTCCAATAGGCAATGATCGCGATGGCGGCGTCGGACCCATAGACGATTTCCGCTTGGCGCATCTGCCAGATACACTCGGAGACCCGGTGCTGGCTGCCACGCACGGCTTCGTGGCCGACGCGGAAGGCGGGCCAGGAGACCGCCTTGGTCCACTCATCGGGGATGCTCGAGTTGGGCAGTACCGAGGCCCGGATGCGCTTGCCGGTGGCGCCATGGCAGGTGCTGCAAGCGAAGTCGCTGACGCCGGCGCGGCGGTAAAAGAATTCCTCGCCAGCCCCCCGCATCGCCTTCTCCAGGGGATGGTCCATGGGCGGATTCCAGGCCATGCCGTTGGACTTCGCGGCGATGAAGGTCTGGATCTTGACCAGGTCGGTGTTGCCGTGCTTGTCCTTGATCGCCTTGTCCTCGTCGGTGAAGCCCTGGAGGGTCTTCATGCAGTGCATCAGGCGGCTTTCCAGGTCCATCACCTTGCCGGTATCGGCAAAGTAGCGCGGCATCTCCACGTAGGCGCCCTCGAGCACCCCGGGGCCCTTGCCGAAGTCGCACTGCTCCAGGGATGCCTTCTTGGGGCCGCGTGGCTCCTTGAAAAGCATCTCTCCCTGTTCGATGACCCAGTAGGATGGCTCGTCCTGCATCATCATCAGGTTTTGCTCGCTCTGGGTCAGATAGGCCGAATCCGACCGATCGATCAAGGCCTGGAGCACCTCGTCCGGGGTCTGGCCGGGATCGGCAAGCGCCGGGCTGGCCATCGCCAGCATTATCGGTAACGCGCACAAGGCGTTTTTGTACATGTCAACCTCCTCGGGGTTGGGGCGGGTTCGCTGGGATTGAGTGGCGGCTGGCGCCACCGGGGCTACTTGACCTTGACGCTGCCGGAACTGGTCTCACCCTTGTTATCGACCCAACGCACCTCGATGGTGTCGCCCGAGGCCACGTCATTCAGCGACACCGAGAAGAAGGGATTGGTCGAGATGGCCCCGCCCCAGTCGGCCTCGACCATCAGATTGCCGTTGTGCAGTAACTCGACGGTCTGGATGTGGTGGGCCGGGATCAGGTTGCCCGCGGGGTCCTTGCGGCGTCCGGTTTCCATGGGATGGGTTAGGAGGGCCTTGACCTCGCACTTGCCGTCCTTCAGAGCGGCGCGGATTTTGACTTCTGACATAGGATGCTTCTCCAGAGAGGGATTTTCAGAGGGGCCGAATTAACCGCCACAGCCACCCACGGTGACCTTGACGTTGGTGGTGGCGCTGTAGAGCTTGCCGCCGGCCTGCACCACGGCGATGACATCGCCGCTTTCTCCCATCTTGATGCGGGTCGAGACCTCGGGCACGCAACCAGGCTTGAGTTTGAAGCGGGCCACCAAGGGGGTCGGATTCTTCTCGGAGAAGATGCTGATCGACTCTACGTTCTCCAGTTGCTCGGCATTGATCGAGATGGGCACCACGGCGCCGTTTTCGGCGATGCCGGGGGCCTTGAGCACCACCTTGTCACTTGCCTCCAGGGTGCTGGAGCCGAACACCTTGTTCAGAGCTTCCTCCAGGGAACTGGAGTGGAAGGCATCGGTCGGCCAGGCGGCCAGGACCAGGCGGGGCTGAATCAGGCCCAAGCCAGCGGCGGCTACAACCGCTCCCCCGGCCAGGGTGCCCTTGATGAAGAGTCGGCGTTGTTGTTGCGGTTTCACGGTTTCATGCTCCTCGGTTAAAGATGAGTCTTGGCTTCGAGCGCGGCGATAGTATCCGATCATTTCGGCGCCCGCAAAATTAGGAAATACCGCAAGGAAGTATTGGGGTTTCCCTTCATATTTATAAAGTTAGCGAATTAGAATATGCGGAATTACTCCATTATCCGGCTTGCGGGTCACCTTCCTTGGGTCACGGCGCATGATCAGGAAGCGCGGATCACCCGTTCCTTGCCCATGGGGTCCACTTTAGTTTCAGCACATGGCGCTCCTCGCGAACGAGTGGTCCAGGCGGGCGATCTCGTACCACTACCCCAGGTAGCTTTGCTGATTGAAGTTGTCCACCGGCCTCACCTGCTCCGGGAGCCCGACGCAGCCAGTGAGGAATAGGGCCAA
>JBFZDM010000318.1:0-20991 GCA_041307365.1 Chromatiaceae bacterium
GCTATTGCGGTGGCCCTCAAAAAGGGAGAGAATGTTTCTGTTCTTGGCTTCGGCACCTTCACTGTGAAGGAAAGAGCCGCCCGCATGGGACGCAATCCGCGGACGGGGCAGGCGATTGCCATCGCGGCTTCGAGAACCCCGGTCTTCAAGGCTGGTAAGGGTCTCAAGGACGCGGGACAATAAGCATACAGCCAGGCGAGACTAAGTCGGGAGCACCCCGATCCGAGGGTGCTTAGCTCAGCCGGGAGAGCATCGCCCTTACAAGGCGAGGGTCGCAGGTTCGATCCCTGCAGCACCCAACATGTTAATTTTTAGGAGTGGTAGTTCAGTTGGTCAGAATACCGGCCTGTCACGCCGGGGGTCGCGGGTTCGAGCCCCGTCCACTCCGCCAATGACCGAATGCGGGGTATCCTTCAGGGGGTACCCCGTTTTCATTTACGCCAAACCCTTTTCTTTGCCTGGTCGTCTCATCCGCCCGATCAGTCATGCCATTCATTAGCTTTAACCCCTAACACACTGTCCGAAAAATTAATCCATCATGCTGCAGACGATCAGAGAGCGCGCGCAGGGTTGGATCGCCTGGGCGATCGTAATCCTCATCACCATCCCCTTTGCCTTCTGGGGTATAGATTCCTACATGGGCGGGGGCTCCGAACCTGTCATCGCCACCGTCAACGGGGTGGAAATCACCGAGCGGGCCCTCGGCGCACGGGTCGAGGAGACCCGCATGAGGATGCGGGAGCGTCTCGGCGCCGCCTACCGTCCCGATCTTTTCGATGAGAAGACCCTGCGCACCCAGGTCCTGGACGGCATGATCCAGGAACAACTCCTGCTGCGCCTGGCCCAGGACATGGGCCTGCGCGCCTCGAATCTGGAACTCCAGTCCGCCATCCTCTCCAATCCCGCCTTCCAGCGCGACGGCCGCTTCGACAAGGCGACCTACGACCGCATGCTGGAACTCCAGGGGATCAAGGGTCCCCAATACGAGGACGGCCTGCGCCAGCGCATCGTGGGCACCCAGATGCAGCGCGCCTTGGCCGCCAGCGAGGCCACCACCGAATCCGAGCTCGCGGAAGCGGTCCGCCTGGACCGCCAGCAGCGTCGTTTGGCCTTTGTTCAGGTTCCTAAGGCGCGTTTCATCGACGAGGGTTCCATACCAGAGGAGGAAATCCAGAGCTGGTATGAGACCCATGAAGATAGCTACCAGTCACCTGAGCGGGTCAAGCTGAGTTACCTGGTACTGGATGCGGCCCAACTCGACGACGGTCAGCCGGCCGACGAAGAGACCCTGCGCCGCCTCTACGAGGAGGAAATCGAACGATTCTCCGTACCGGAACAGCGCCGCGCAAGTCACATTCTGGTGACCCTGGATGCCGATGCCGATGCCACCGCCGAGGCGGCGGCCCGGGACCGGATCCTGGCCATCCAGTCGCGTCTGGCAGCGGGGGAGGACTTTGCCGAGGTGGCAAGGCAGGTATCGCAAGACCCTGGCTCGGCGGGGCAGGGCGGCGACCTCGGGCTTTTCGGCAAGGGGGTTATGGATCCGGCCTTCGAGCAGGCCACCTTCGCCCTGGAGCCGGGCCTGATCAGCGAACCGGTGCGCAGCCAGTTTGGCTATCACCTGATCCGGGTCATCGAGATTGAACCCGAGACCCGTCAAAGCTTCGAGGAGGCGAGGGAGCAACTCGCCGCCGAGGCCGCCAGAGGAGGGGCCGAGGGGCTCTTCTACGATTGGGCGGAGCGTCTCGCCAATCTGGTCTATGAAAGCCCGGACAGCCTGGAACCGGCGGCCGAGGCCCTGGGCCTCGAACTCCAGACGAGCGACTGGATCGGCCGCGAGGGTGGCGAGGGCCTGCTGGCAAACCGGAAGGTGGTCGCGGCGGCCTTCAGCGACGAAGTGCTGCGCGAGGGCGTCAATTCCGACCTTATCGAGCCAGAGCCCAATGTCCTCCAGGCCCTGGTGCTGCGGGTGATAGAACATGAAGAGGCCGCCCCCAGACCCCTGGACGCGGTTCGTGACGAGATCATCGTCGCTATCCGCGCCAAGCAGGCTGGGGAGGCTGCGCTTGCGGCGGCAGAGGCTCTGGTGGCCCGGCTCCAGGCCGGCGAGGCTTTGTCCTCCCTGGCCGGCGACTTTCCCCTGACCGAGACCGGACTCGTCCTCCGCGACGACAAGTCCGTGCCGGCTGAGGTTATGGATCTGGCCTTTGCCATGCCCAGGCCTGCGCCTGAAGCGGCCAGTTTCGCAAGTCATGCCGCCAGGAATGGCGATGCCTGGGTGGTGGCCGTCACCGAGGTCGCCGATGGAGTCCTCGCCGCTCTGAACGAGGGCGATCGGGCCCAATTCAGTCGGGAATTGACCCAAACCCTGGGCACCGACTATTACAACACCCTGGTAAAGGACATGGAGACCCGCGCCAAGATCGAGCGCAAGCCGATCATGGGGGCGGGCCTCTAGCAACCTGAGGCTATACCCATCAGTTGGTGGAAGCCCCTATGCCCCTACCCTCGGTTGCATGAAGGGGCCTTCTCAGGTCCCCGCCAGACGGTCGTAATAACGGGCCCTATAGAGTAGGCGCGGCGGCTGGCCATCCGCGAAGCCGGTGCGGGTATGCAGCACGTTGTTGCAGATGAGACCCCAGCCGGGTTCGAGCCGGGCATGGAAATGATAGGCCAGTCCGCTGTCGAGAATCTCCTTAAGCGCGGCGACCGCCTCGTGGGTCAGGGGATCCTCACGCCAGGCAATGTTGCGCTTGCGATCCGTATAGCGCATGTGCAGACGTCCATCCGGGCGCACTGAGAAGACCGGACCGGGCTGTTCCGGGCGCTTTTCCTCGCCCTCGGACCAGTTGGCGGGGATGGTCATGGCCTCCGGGTGCAGCAGGGCGCGGACATAGTCCGGATCTCGGTCGCGTAGATACAGGTAGGCGATTTCGTGGTCGAGGAGGTCGTTGTCGCCACCGCTGGCGGCTGGATGGACGCAATGCAGGAGCAGGCCGTGAATCTGCCGGTCGGGCTGATTATAGTAGCCGTCCGTGTGCCAGGCGATGGGACGGGTGGTGTAGGGGATGTAGCCGGCATGGCGGTCATCGGTCTGGACCTTGAGGGAGGTGATGGCGTCCTCATCGGCACCGGCGTTGTGATCCAGGCGGTGCAGACCAAACTGCTCGCCCAGGGCGCGGATGATGTCCTTGTCGGGGTCGTCGCCGAGTCCGCTGACATAGATGGCCATGTTGGCGCGCTGGCAGCGGTCGAGTATGGCCGCGTGCTCCCCGGCCGTGAGTCGGCGCGGGTCCCGGACCTCGACGATCAGATCCTCCACGCGGGCCGGGTGGGCCTCCAGCTTGGCCTGACGCCAGCGGGCATAGGCTTCCGCTTGGTCAAGGGCGAAGGGCGAGGGCCCCTGGTCGGTCATGATCTGCATGGGCTGTGCTCCCGTTACGGCTGGTCCGGCATTGGCGGGTACGACATTGACCCCCTTGGCCAGCGACTATAATAAAGGTCGGGAAAGGAAAAAATCGAGGGGGTCATCATGTCTGTATCCAACTATTCGCTGATGCTGACCGCAGTGGATTTCTCCGCCGAATCGGAGACCCTGATCGACCGTGCGGCCCAGCTTCGGGCCCAGTGCGGCGCCCGCCTGTGCCTTTTGCATGTGGTGGAATATTTGCCCATGGCTTATTCGGGCGATCTGGTGCTGCCGGAGGGCTTTGACCTGGAGCAAGAATTGCTTGAGGTCGCGTCCCGTCAGATGGCCGCTCTGGGCGAACGCCTGGGTGTGGCCGAGAAGGATCAACGCGTTGAGATAGGCAACACGGGCCATACCATACTCCGAGTTGCCGAGGATCTGGGCGCGGACATCATCCTGGTCGGAAGCCATGGCCGCCATGGCCTGGCGGCCCTGCTGGGCTCGACGGCGCGCAGCGTTCTCAATGGTGCCCGCTGCGATGTGCTGGCGGTGCGGGTGCCGGGGGGCTGAGGGATTACATTCCAGGGCTGTGGCGCTCCCTTACCTTGGACATGTCGCCCTTGCTGGTCAAGGTCGGGATACCGCCTCCGAGAATCTTCGCGGTCATCGCCTAGGTTAGGCATGCCGGGTAACGTGTTCTAATCTTGCCACATGCCAGGTTCCGATATTTGCCCGGAGGGCCCCATGACCGACCCCAACAACCCCAGGCATGCCCGGACGGGCAGGCATATCGACCTTGGCAAGCTCGACCAGGTGGTCGCCAATGCCCGCCAGGCGCGCGATGCCCGCGCCGCCGGCTATCGCGACCAGGCCCTCAAGCTCTACCCCTGGGTCTGCGGTCGGTGCGGTCGCCACTTCGGCAACGAGAATCTGCGGGAGTTGACGGTCCATCACAAGGACATGGATCACGACAATAACCCAGCGGATGGCAGCAACTGGGAACTCCTATGCCTCTATTGCCACGATAACGAACACCAGAAGTACGAGGAGCATCTGGCCGCCATCACCGCCGGTCGGACCCGTGGTGGGGCTAGTGGCGCGCTTCCTGGGGCGCCCGGCAAGACCGCCACCCACAAACCCTTTGGTGACCTGGCGGACCTCCTTAAGGGGGGTGACTGAAGGTTCCTGCTCCCGATGAGCGCGACAAGGCCAGCGCCGGCCGCGCCCAGCATCCTCACCCTTATCAGGATCCGGAGGCCGGTTTACCGTCGGCCGTTCCCTTGGGTCCGTCATTCAGCCCCTGATTTCAGCTCATGCCACTCGTTAGCCTCCGCTCTGTCACCCTCTCCTATGGCCATCCGCCCCTGCTGGAGGGGGTGAGCTTCGAACTCGAGCGCGGCGAGCGCGTCTGTCTCATCGGCCGCAATGGCACCGGCAAATCCACCCTGCTGCGCCTTCTGGCTGGCGAGGTCCAGCCCGATAGCGGCGAGGTTTGGGTGCGCGAGGGCGCGACTATTGCCCGCCTGACCCAAGAGGTGCCGGAAGGGACTACCGGCCGGGTCTTCGACCTGGTGGCTGCAGGGCTCGGCGAGCTGGGGGATCTGGTCAGCGAATATCACGACCTGAGCCATCGACTGCATTTGCCAGGGGTTGGGGATGCTCAAGGGGAGGCTGATGCCCCGGAACTCCTGAAACATTTGGCGCGGGTCCAGCATCGTCTGGAGGGGGCGGGTGGCTGGGAGATTGAGCAGCGCACGGAGCGGACCCTGTCGCGGCTAGACTTGGACCCGGAGGCAGACTTTGCCAGCCTCTCCGGTGGCCTTCAACGGCGCGTCCTCCTGGCTCGTGCCCTGGTGCGCGAGCCGGACCTCCTGCTTCTTGATGAGCCTACCAACCATCTGGACATTCAGGCTATTGACTGGCTTGAGGGCTTTCTGCCCGAGTTTCCTGGCGCTATCCTCTTCGTGACCCACGACCGATTGTTTCTCCGCAAGCTGGCCACCCGCATCCTGGAACTCGACCGGGGCCGGCTCACGGATTGGCCCGGCGATTACGTCAATTATCTGCGGCGCCGGGAGGAAAGGCTGCACGCCGAGGATGTCGCCAATGCCCGCTTCGACCGCAAACTCTCGGAGGAAGAGGTCTGGATCCGCCAGGGAATCAAGGCCAGGCGCACCCGCAACGAGGGTCGTGTCCGCGCCCTCAAGACGTTGCGCGAGGAACGCCGGGAACGGCGCGAACAAATGGGCAAGGTGCGGCTACGGCTCGGCGAAACGGAGCGCTCCGGCAAGCTGGTGGTGGAGGCCGAGGGCGTCACCTATGCCTGGGACGGCGCCCCGGTGGTGCGGGACCTGAACACCCTCATCCTGCGTGGCGACAAGGTAGGCATTATGGGCCCTAATGGCGCTGGCAAGACCACCCTATTGAAGCTGCTGCTGGGGCAGCTTGAGCCCGACACCGGCCGTATCCGTCTTGGGACCAACCTCCAGGTGGCCTATTTCGATCAGCTCCGTGCTCAGCTCGACGAAGACAAGACGGTGCTGGACAACGTTGCTGGAGGCAGTGACAGGGTAACCATCGATGGCCGTGCCCGTCATGTCCTTTCCTATCTCAAGGACTTCCTCTTCACACCCGAGCGTGTCCGCCAGCCGGTGCGCGCCCTTTCGGGCGGTGAGCGCAATCGGCTGCTGCTGGCTCGGCTCTTTACTCAGCCCGCCAATCTGCTGGTCATGGACGAGCCCACCAACGATCTCGACACCGAGACCCTGGAACTGCTGGAGGAATTGCTGCTGGAATTCCAGGGCACTTTGTTGCTGGTCAGCCATGACCGCGCTCTGCTTGATGCGGTGGTCACCAGCACCCTCGTCTTTGAGGGCGATGGCAAAGTGCGGGAGTATGTTGGCGGCTACGAGGACTGGCGCCGCCAGAGGCCCGAGCCTGAGCCCGACAAGGCCAGAAGCCCCAGGCCCGCCAAACAGGTGCCGGCAGCCGCCGAGGCCAAACCCAGACCCCTCCCCAGAAGGGATAAGCTGGGCTACAAGGATCAGCGCGAGCTGGAGGCCCTGCCGGCGCGTATCGAGGACTTGGAGGCGGCGGTGGCGGGGATTCATGGCCGCATGGCCGACCCCGCTTTCTACCAGGGGTCTGGAACGGAAATCTCCGTCACCCGCGACCGCCTCGGGGCCTTGGAGGCGGAACTCGCGGCGGCCTATGCCCGCTGGGAGGCTCTGGAGGCCCTCACGGGCCGAGGTGTCGTTTGAGTCGGGTCTTTTTTCCGGTTGCGGCGGGACTCGACGCCAACTCCTTGAGCCGGAAGATCAGATCCAGGGCCTGACGCGGCGTAAGGCTATCCGGGTCCAGTTCTCGCAGTGCCGCCACCGCTGGGTTGGGCTCTTCTAGCGGGAATAGTGGCAACTGGGTCGATTGACGCTGGCTGTGCCGCTGGGCGGCGTCCTCCAGCTCCCGCAGCCGGGCGCGGGCGCGCTGGATGACGGCCTTGGGTACCCCGGCCAGGCTGGCGACCTGAAGGCCATAACTCTGGTTGGCCGGACCCTCACGCACCGCGTGCATGAAGACGATGGTGTCCCCGTATTCCACTGCGTCCAGGTGAATGTTGGCGATGCCGGGATATTCGTCCGGCAGGGTGGTGAGTTCGAAATAGTGGGTGGCGAAAAGGGTGAAGGCCCGGATGCGGGAAGCCAGCTCTACGCCGCAGGCCCAAGCCAGGGACAGACCATCGAAGGTGCTGGTGCCGCGACCGATCTCATCCATCAACACCAAGCTGCGCTCGGTGGCGTTATGTAGGATGTTGGCCGTCTCCTCCATCTCCACCATGAAGGTCGAGCGCCCGCCCGCCAAGTCATCGGAGGCCCCGATGCGCGAGAAGATGCGATCGACCGGCCCCAGCCGGGCCGAGGCGGCGGGGATGAAGCTGCCGGCCAGGGCCATGAGGATGATGAGGGCCGTCTGGCGCATATAGGTGGATTTGCCGCCCATGTTGGGGCCGGTGACCACCAGCATGCGCCGCTCTTGATCGAAGCGAACGTCGTTGGCGACAAAGGGGGCGTCGATGACGCCCTCCACCACGGGGTGGCGGCCGTCGCGGATAGTGATGGCGGGTTCCTCGGTCAGCTCCGGCTGGCACCAGTCCAGGGTGCGGGCCCGCTCCGCCAGATTCGCCAGCGCGTCCAGGGTGGCGATGGCGTTGGCACTGGTCTGCAGGACGGCGAGGCTTGCGCCCAGCAGGCCGAGCAGTTGCGCGTAGAGGGCCTTCTCTCGCGCCAGGGACCGCTCCCGGGCGGACAGTACCCGGTCCTCGAAGCGCTTGAGTTCGGGCGTCACATAGCGCTCGGCGCCCTTGAGGGTCTGGCGGCGCACATAGTCCGCCGGCACCCGGTCCGCCTGGCTGCGGCTGACTTCGATGGCGTAGCCGTGGACCCGGTTGTAGGTGATACGGAGATTGGGGAGCCCGGAGCGTTCGCGCTCGTGGGCCTCCAGTTCCAGCAGAAAGTGATCGGCGTTGGTGGAGAGGTTGCGCAGCTCATCCAGTTCGGCGTCGTAACCGGGGGCCAGGACGCCGCCATCACGAATCAGGACCGGCGGGCATTGGATCAGGGCCCGCCGCAGCAGGGCCAGTACCTCCGGGTGGATGCTGGCCTCTTGGGCCAGGCCCTGGAGCAGGGGCGACTCCATGGGGGTCAGCAGGGCCTGGAGCGCCGGCAGCCGATCCAGGGAATCGCGCAGCACCGCGAGGTCGCGCGGGCGGGCGCTGCCCAGGCCGACACGGGCGAGGATGCGCTCCAGGTCGCCAATACCGGCCAATTCCCCCTGGAGGGGCCGGAAGCGCTCCCTCTCCACCAACTCGGCGATGGCGGCGTGCCGCGCGCGTGCGGCCTGGATGTCGCGCAGGGGCCGCGCCAGCCAGCGGCGCAGCAGCCGGCTACCCATGGCCGTGGCCGTGTGGTCCATAACCCCTGCCAGACAATGTTCAGAACGCTCCGAGAGGCCGCGGTCGATCTCGAGGTTGCGGCGGGTGGCGGCGTCGAGGACCACGGCCTCGTCGCGGCTCTCCGTCGTCAGGCCCCGGATGTGGAGCAAGGCGGCACCTTGGGTGTCCTTGACGTATTGGAGCAGGCAGCCGGCGGCGCCCACCGCCAACCGCAGGCCGGCGCAACCGAAACCGGTCAGATTGCGGCTGCCGAACTGGGCGCACAGCAGGCGCTCGGCGCTGTCGGCATCGAAGTGCCAGGCCGGGCGGCGGGTGATGCCTCGTTCCAGGCCCAGGGTGGACGGCAGGGGGCTGTCCTCGTCAAACAGGATCTCTGCGGGCGCCAGGCGGCCAAGTTCGCCGCGCAGGGCTTCGGCGCCGGTCAGCTCCATGATCGCGAAACGGCCGCTGGAGACTTCAATCCAGGCCAATCCGAAATGGCCCCCCAGCTTCTCCGCCACCGCCGCCAGCAGGTTTTCCCGGCGCTCTTCCAGCAGGGCTTCGTCGCTCAGGGTACCGGGGGTGATGATACGCGCCACCCGGCGCTCCACCGGTCCCTTCGACTTGGCCGGGTCCCCCATCTGCTCGCAGAGGGCCACCGAGACCCCTTGGCGCACCAGCTTGGCCAGATAGCCCTCCACCGCGTGATAAGGCACGCCCGCCATGGGAATGGGCGCCCCACCGGACTGGCCACGCTTGGTCAGGGTGATGTCCAGCAACCGCGCGGCCCGTTCCGCGTCCTCGTAGAAAAGCTCGTAAAAGTCACCCATGCGATAAAAGAGCAGCTTGTCCGGGTGCTCCGCCTTGATGCGGAGGTACTGCTGCATCACAGGGGTATGCTTGGGGGCGGCTGCGTCCATGGCTGCTTCGCGGTGTCGAGGGCTATTTTCTGTCGTCAATTTGGATAAGCGGGGAAATGTGGCCGCCCTGGAGGGAGAACAGGCTTTGGAGCCGATCCGGCGTATTGAAACACAGTGGGGCACCTCTTGCGGAAGCTTGAGGTTTTTCAGCGGGGATCTGGCGGTGAGGGGCCTATGGGCGTGCAGGATGAGCGGGCAAAAAAAAGCGCGACGGGGGACGTCGCGCTAAAAGTTTTACCACCAAAGGAGGATGGAGGAGTGCGCTGAAACACCAAAAGTGCTTCAGAACATCATCATTGTCTTATATACCTATATGCCTGTCAAGCCCGATTTTGCCTGTCTGGTAATGAAAGCCGGCACAGGGCCTGGGCCAGGCGCCAATGGCTCTGGAACAAGGCCATCGCCATGGTGGGGCTTGTGAGGTAAGAGATTTTTCTTTTCCAGGCTACCCGGGAACGCCTTGGTCCCGGCCTAGAGCCTCTTGACGAAGACCTTGGAATTGCGCCGATAGTTGTAGAGGGCCTGCTTGGCCATGGGCAGGTCGGCCAGGCGGGCGGGCTCGAAAGCGCGTTCGCGGAACCAGTGGGCGGTCTGGGTGGTGAGGACGAAGAGGCGGGTAATGCCGCGCTGGCGGGCCAAGTCTTCCATCCGTTCGAGCAGGAGGGCGCCGCGGCCGCGGTTACGGTAGTCGGGATTGACGGCGAGGCAGGCAAGTTCGGCCATGCCCTCCCCCGGGTAGCAATAGAAGGCGGCGCAGGCGATGGCCATGCCGTCACGTTCCATGAGGAAGAAACGGTCGATCTCGGTCTCCAGCCGCTCGCGGGAGCGGCGTACCAGGACGCCGGACTCCTCCAGGGGCCTCAGGAGTTCCAGGATGCCGGCAACGTCATCGATACGAGCCGGGCGCAGATCCTCAAAGGGGAGGTCGGTGATCAGGGTGCCGACGCCCTCGCGGGTAAAGAGTTCGCGCAGCAGAGCGCCGTCCAGGTGGCGGCTGACGAGGTGCACCCGATTAACGCCCTGGATGCAGGCGTCGGCGCCAGCGCGCAGGGCCTGGGCCAGGTCCCCGGATAGATGGGTGGCTGTTTCCAGCAGGCCCGCCACCTCGCGGCTGAGGACGTTGGAGACGAGTTGGCCATTGGTGTCGGTCAGCCCTGTCTCTTCCAACAGGAAGATGAGTTTGTCCGCCTTGAGGGCAATGGCCGCCGTGCGGGCCACGTCCGCCGCGCTCAGGTTAAAGACCTCGCCGGTGGGGGAATAGCCGATGGGCGGCATGAGGGCGACGGCGCCGTCGTCCAGGCGCTGCCTGAGGGCGTCGCGATCAATGCGGCGCACCACGCCCGTGTGCAGATAATCGACCCCATCAAGCACCCCCAGGGGCTTGGCGGTGACAAAGTTGCCAGAGGCCACGGGGATGCGTACCCCGGCCATGGGAGAATTAGCCAGGCCCTGTGAAAAGAGGGCCTCGATCTCCACCCGCAGGGTGCCGGCGGCCTCTTTGACGCTCACCAGGGCCTCGGCATCGGTGACGCGCAGGCCATTGACATAGCGAAAGCCAGCACCGCGCCTGGCCAGGCTGGCCTGGATCTGGGGCCGGGCGCCGTGGACCAGAACCAGGCGAATGCCCAGTCCGTGAAGCATGGCGAGGTCATGGACCAGGTCGCGAAAGCCTTTATCCGCCACCGCCTCGCCGCCGAAGGCGATGACGAAGGTGCGTCCACGATGGGCGTGGACATAAGGGGTGGCATGGCGGAACCAGCGCACGAAGCCGTCGGCGGCCAGGTCCACGCCTGGACCCTGGGTCCTGGCGGCGGCCGGGTTAGTGGGGGTCGGGTTGGTCATGCGATGCCCAGTTGGTTAAGACGATGGTGCAGGGCGCGAGGACTGAGCCCGAGCCGCTTGGCGGTCGAGTTCCGAGGGACATGGAACTTACCTTCTATTATGGAGCCTTGCGCTGTTCTCTGACGAGAGGGTTGCCGTCCCCGGTCGCCGCCGACAGGTTCGTATGGAAGCCGTTACCCCCCATTTTCCGGCACCTGATGTTCCAGTTCGTTGCCGTCCAGAGCGAGGTGGCGAAGGATTGTCGGATTGTTGCGGTGCGGCAAGGATCGTTGGTAATTGGCGGGGCTTTGGTCGAAAATAGCTTGGGGACTATGACGAGCGGCTACCCTAGCCCTAAGGAAGGGTGCAGAAACAAGTGGCACAAGGCTGGCCCGAAGTCGGGTTACGCTGCACTAACCCGACCTAGGGATGTACCGTTAATTTTTGAACCGTGACTAAGTGCCACGTCAAGATGGCACCTCTCAAAAATCAGGGTGAATGGGGGACGCGCGGGCTTGCCCGCCGCTATCCTTCCAGGCCCCATCCAACCACCAAAATCCAGGAAGAAGGCATGCACTTATGAATCTACACGAATATCAGGCCAAGGCCCTTTTTCAGCGCCACGGCATCCCGGTGCCGCCCAGCCTGACCGTCGCCTTGGCCAGCGAGGCGCGGGCGGCGACCGATCAGCTCGGCGGTAACCGCTGGGTGGTCAAGGCCCAAGTCCATTCCGGGGCCCGCGGCAAGGCAGGCGGCGTGGTGATGGCGGACAGCGTCGAGCAGTTGGAACTTGAAACCCAGCGCCTCGTCGGTGGTCGTCTCGTCACCCGCCAGACAGGCCCCGACGGCCTGCCCATTGGCCAGGTCCTGATCGAGCAGCCGACCGACAGCGTGCGCGAACTCTACCTCGGCGCCTTGGTGGATCGCGAGGCCAGGCGCGTGGTCATCATGGCCTCGGCCGACGGCGGCATGGACATCGAGGAGGTGGCGGCGAAGACCCCCGAGCGCATCCTGACCACGCATGTGCATCCGGCGGTCGGCCTCATGGGCTGGCAAAGCCGCAAGATCGGCTTTGGCCTGGGTCTGGAACCAGAGCAGATCAAGGCCCTGGGCAAGGTGATGCAGGGCCTTTATCGCCTCTTCATCGACTGCGACGCCAGTTTGGTGGAGATCAACCCCCTGGTGGTGACCCCGGGCGGCGAACTCATCGCCCTGGACGCCAAGCTCAACCTGGACGACAACGCCCTCTACCGTCATCCGGACCTGGTCGCCCTGCGCGACATCAGCCAGGAGGATGCCCGCGAGGCCCAGGCCAAGGAACATGACCTCAACTACATCAGCCTGGACGGCAACATCGGCTGCATGGTCAATGGCGCTGGCCTGGCCATGGCCACCATGGACCTCGTCAAGCTCCATGGCGGCGAGCCCGCCAACTTCCTGGACGTGGGTGGCGGTGCCACGGCGGCCCGAGTGGCCGAGGCCTTCAAGCTGATCCTATCCGACGACAAGGTCAAGGCCGTGCTGGTCAACATCTTCGGCGGCATCGTCCGTTGTGATCTCATCGCCGAGGGCATCATGCAGGCGGTGCGGGAGGTCCAGGTCAATGTCCCCGTCGTCGTGCGCCTGGAGGGCACCAACGCCGAGCAGGGCCTGGCCATGCTGGCGGCCAGCGATCTGGCCATTACCACCGCCGCGAGCCTGAGCGAGGCCGCGGACCGGGTCGTCGCCGCCGCTGGCGCCAAGCATTGAGGAGGAGCAGGAAATGAGCGTATTGGTTGATAAAAACACCCGCGTCATCTGCCAGGGCTTTACCGGCAAGCAGGGTACCTTCCACAGCGAACAGGCCATCGCCTACGGCACCAATCTGGTGGGTGGCGTTACCCCCGGCAAGGGCGGCTCCAGTCACCTCGACCGGCCCGTCTTCGATACGGTCCATGATGCCGTGCGCGGGACCGGGGCCAATGCCACCATGATCTATGTCCCGGCCGCTTTCGCCGCCGATGCCATCCTCGAGGCGGCGGACGCGGGCATCGGTGTCATCGTCTGTATCACCGAAGGCATCCCCGTTCTTGATATGCTCAAGGTCAAGGCGGCCCTGGCCGGTGGCGACAGCGTTCTCATCGGGCCCAATTGCCCCGGCATCATCACCCCCGGCGCTTGCAAGATCGGCATCATGCCCGGCAGTATTCACCTGCCGGGCCGCGTGGGCATTGTCTCTCGCTCCGGCACCCTGACCTACGAGGCGGTCTTCCAGACCACCAATGCCGGGCTAGGTCAGAGTACATGCATAGGAATCGGTGGAGACCCCATTCAGGGCATGGATTTCATCGCCTGCCTGGAGCGCTTCGAGGCGGATACCCAGACCGAGGGTGTTATCCTGGTCGGCGAGATCGGTGGCAGCGCCGAGGAGGCGGCGGCGGACTTCATCAAGGCCAAAATGAGCAAGCCCGTGGTGGCCTACATCGCTGGCGTCACCGCCCCTTCCGGCAAGCGCATGGGTCACGCCGGCGCCATCATCACCGGCGGCAAGGGCACCGCCGCCGGTAAGTTTGCCGCCCTGGAGGGGGCGGGCGTTGCTATCGTCCGCTCCCCGGCTGAGATGGGCCAGCGCATGGCACAGTTGTTGGCCTAGTAGATCAAACGGAGTCCATGGCGTGACCCTTCGCATCCTTATCGCGCAACTCAATCTCCTGGTCGGCGATATCGCCGCTAACCGGGACCGGATCATCGCTGTGGCCATGGAGGCCCGGGACCGGCTAGGCGTCGATCTGGTAGTCTTTTCCGAACTCACCCTGACGGGCTATCCTCCCGAGGACCTGCTTCTGCGCCCCGAGTTCATTGAGCGCGTGGAGGCGGCCCTGGAACATATCCTTGCCAACAGCCAGGGCATAGGGCTGGTGCTGGGCTATCCCAAGCGAGACCTGGGCAGCCTCTACAACGTGGCCGGGCTGATTCAGGATGGCCGACTGGTGGCCGAGTACGCCAAGCAGATGTTGCCAAATTACAGCGTCTTCGACGAGAAGCGGTACTTCCAGGCCGGCCATGTCCCTTGCCTGGTGGACGTCAAGGGCACGCGACTGGGCCTTACCATCTGCGAGGACATCTGGGAGGAGGGACCCACCCGCCAGGCGGCGGAGGCGGGGGCGCGGTTGCTTATCAATCTAAACGCCTCCCCCTATCATACCGGCAAGGCGCCAGAGCGAGAGGAACTCCTGGTCCGGCGGGCCCGGGAGCATGGCCTGCCCATCCTCTATGCCAACCAGGTGGGCGGTCAGGACGAACTTGTCTTCGATGGAGGTTCCTTCGTGGTGGATGCGAACGGTGCACTCACCCAACGCGCCCCCTTCTTCGAGGAGGCCCTGATGCTGGTCGAGGTGGCGGCGGGGAACAGCCCGCGCCCCGGCGCCATCGCGCCGGTCCCGGCGGAAGAGGAGGCGGTCTATCGGGCCCTGGTGTTGGGGGTACGCGACTATGTGCGCAAGAATGGCTTCCACGGTGTTGTGCTGGGCCTGTCTGGGGGTATCGACTCAGCCCTGACCCTGGCCCTGGCGGTGGATGCCCTGGGGGCGGACCAGGTGGAAGCGGTACTCATGCCCTCCCGCTACACGGCGGATATCAGTTTGGATGACGCCCTGAACCAGGCGCGGGACCTTGGGGTGACCCACTGCGTGGTGCCCATCGAGCCCGCCTTTCAGGCCTTCCTGGCGATGCTGGAAAGGGAATTCGCCGGTTGCGCCACGGACGTGACCGAGGAGAACATCCAGGCCCGCTGCCGGGGCATCATCCTCATGGCCATCAGCAACAAGAAGGGCAAGATGTTGCTGACTACAGGCAACAAGAGCGAGGTCGCCGTGGGGTACGCCACCCTTTATGGCGACATGGCCGGGGGATTCGCCCCCATCAAGGATGTGCCCAAGACCCTGGTCTATCGTCTGGCCAACTATCGTAACGGTATCGGCCCCGTCATCCCCCAGCGGGTGATCGACCGCCCTCCCTCGGCGGAGCTCAGGCCCAACCAGACCGACCAGGATAGCCTGCCGGATTACGCCATCCTGGACCCAATCCTTAAGCGCTATATCGAGGAAGACGAGAGCGTGGCCCGTATCGTCGCCGAGGGATTCCCGGTGGACCTGGTGCGGCGCGTGACGCGCATGGTGGATCGCAACGAATACAAGCGACGCCAGGCCCCGCCCGGCGTGCGCATTACTCGCCGGGCCTTCGGCCGCGACCGGCGCTATCCCATCACCAGCGGTTTCTGAGGGCCGTTTGGCGCTGGTTGCCAGCCTGTCCCCTCTCTATACTTTCAGGCAATTTCCCGACTCAACCATTGGAACATAGGAGACCGGCATGAAAAAAGTCGAGGCCATCATTAAGCCCTTCAAGCTGGATGACGTTCGCGAGGCCCTCACGGCGGTGGGCATCACCGGCATGACCGCGATCGAGGTCAAGGGCTTCGGTCGCCAGAAGGGCCATACCGAACTCTACCGGGGGGCGGAGTACGTGATCGATTTCCTCCCCAAGATCAAGATCGAACTGGTCGTGGGCGACGCCCAGGTCGATGCCTGCGTCGAGGCCATCACCACCGCGGCCCGCACTGGCAAGATCGGTGACGGCAAGATCTTCGTTTGCAACGTGGAGCGGGTGGTGCGGATCCGCACCGGCGAGGAGAACGAGGCGGCCATTTAAGCCCTTTTGGAGCTTCCGCCAGGGATACGGCAGCCATGGCAGTGTGCAATCCCAGGATGTCAGCCAGCCTACCCATGCCCGCCCAGAGTCCCTTGCCATCGGTTGCCATAAGGGTCCCGTCATGTCGTCTCCGTGGTCGGCATCCGCCCGACAAAAGGAATGACCTGTCCGGCTAGTAACATTCGCTCCATCTGAGCTAAACTCGCCGCGGTCACGGCTGTCTTGGCACCAGGGCTGAGGCGGCATTCCCCTAAACCCATCAAGAGTTCCATAACCATGAGAAGATCGTCCCTCCTTTTCGGCCTTCTGTGCCTATGTTTCGCCTTTGTGGCCCAGGCCGATGCGCCCATCGTCATCAAATTCAGCCATGTCGTGGCGGCGGACACCCCCAAGGGCAAGGCGGCGGAACACTTCGCCAAGGTCGCCAGTGAAAAGACACAGGGCCGGGTCAAGGTCGAGGTCTATGCCAACAGCACCCTTTATAAAGACAAGGAGGAAGTCGAGGCCCTGCAGCTCGGTTCCGTGCAAATGCTGGCCCCCTCCCTGGCCAAGTTCGGTCCCCTAGGTGTCAAGGAGTTCGAGGTCTTCGACCTGCCCTACATCTTTGACGGCTATGATCAGCTCAAGGCTGTCACCGAGGGTCCGGTCGGCAAGCAACTGCTGGACAAGCTGAGCGACAAGGGCATTCTGGGCCTGGCTTATTGGGATAATGGCTTCAAGGTCATGAGCGCCAACAAACCTCTGCGCGAGACCAAGGATTTCCGCGGCCAGAAGATGCGCATCCAGTCCTCCAAGGTCCTCGAGGCCCAGATGAGGGCCCTCGGCGCCAGCCCTCAGGTCATGGCCTTCTCCGAGGTCTATCAGGCCTTGCAGACCGGTGTCGTGGATGGTACCGAGAACCCGCCCTCCAACCTCTACACCCAGAAGATGCACGAGGTCCAGAAGTACGTGACCAAGTCCGATCACGGCTATTTGGGCTATGCCGTCATCGTCAACAAGGCCTTCTGGGAAGGCCTGCCGGCTGACATCCGCACCGCGCTTGAAGAGGCCATGGTCGAATCAACCGCCTACGCGGACGAGATCGCCAAGCAGGACAACGATGACTCCCTGGCCAAGGTCGCCGCGAGCGGGAAGAGCGAGATCATCGAACTCACACCCGAGCAGAAGGCGAGTTGGAAAAAGACCCTGGCCAAGGTGCATAAGGAAATGGCTGATCGCGTCGGCGCCGACCTCATTCAATCCATTTACAACGCAACCGGCAACGACATGGGCAAGCTCTGATCCGCCGCCGGGACCGTGGCGGGGAGAGATACTCCACCCCCACATCTTCCCGTCCGGTTACGGCAGCAGTAAGTAGGTGGCGCGGCTAGCCTCCGCGCCGAGAGCCCACCCATCTTCCCGCTGGCGGTCGGGGCGACGCCCCGGTTCGCCGGAGAATCGCCATGTTGAAAATTCTTGACCGCTTGGAGGAATGGCTCATCGGTGTCCTCATCGGGGCCGCGACCCTCATCATCTTCGTCGCCGTCGTCCATCGCTACACCCTCGACATGGCGGCGACCTGGGAATGGGATGCCCTGTACGACGCCCTCTTTCTCGTCAACCTGGGTTGGGCTCAGGAACTCACCATTTACTTGTTCGTCTGGATGGCCAAGTTTGGTGCCGCCTATGGCGTGCGCACCGGCATCCATGTGGGCGTCGATGTGCTCATCAACAACCTCAAGGAATCAGTGAGGTCCAAGTTCGTCCTTTTCGGCCTTTTTGCCGGGGCCCTCTTTACCGGTACCGTCGGCTCCTTCGGCGTCACCTTCGTCTGGCACCTGTCCCATACCGCCCAGACCACCCCGGACTTGGAAATGCCGGTCTGGATCGTCTATCTGGCCATCCCCCTGGGTTCCTACCTCATGTGCTTCCGCTTCCTGCAGGTCGCCTGGTCCTTCTATCGCACCGGTGAACTGCCCCAGCACGACCATGCCCGCGTCGAGGGCCTTGAAGAGGAGGTAGAGGAGGCCCATGCCCTGGGGCGCGAAGAAAAAGTCTATGTCGGCGAGGCGGTCAGCCTGACCGAGGAGCGCGAGCATATCCATGGCGGCCTACCGGAAGAAGGCAGGTCGGGTCACAAGTCTGACAAGGGGGAGGAGCGTCCATGAACGGCCTGATTATTTTTGGCATCCTCCTCGCCCTGATGATTACCGGCATGCCGGTATCTATCGCCCTGGGACTGACGGTGCTCACCTATCTCTTCGCCTTTACCGAGGTGCCCATCGAGTCGGTGGGGCTCAAGCTTTTCACTGGCATAGAAAAGTTCGAGATCATGGCGATTCCCTTCTTCATCCTGGCCGGCAATTTCCTAACGCACGGCGGGGTAGCGAGACGCATGATCAAATTCGCCACCAGTATGGTCGGCCATCATCACGGTGGGCTCGGCCTGGCGGCCGTGTTCGCCTGCGCCCTCTTCGCCGCCGTCTCGGGCTCTTCCCCCGCCACCGTGGTCGCCATCGGTGCCATCCTGCTGCCGGCCATGGTCAAGCAGGGTTTTCCGACCCGGTTTGGCGTCGGCACCATTGCCAGCGCTGGCGGCCTCGGGATCCTGATCCCGCCCTCCATCGTCATGGTGATGTACGCCGTCTCCACCAATACCTCGGTGGGGGCCCTCTTCATTGCCGGTATCATCCCCGGGTTTGTGCTGGCCCTGATGCTGGGCTTCACCACCTGGTTCATCGCGCGGCGCAATGGCTATCCACGCTTGAAACGGGTCAACTGGGCGGGGCGTCTCAAGGCCTTCCGCAGTTCGGTCTGGGGCCTGTTGCTGATCGTCATCGTCATGGGCGGCATCTATTCCGGCATGTTTACCCCCACCGAGGCGGCGGCTATGAGCGCCGTTTATGCCTTCTGCATCGCCGTCTTCGTCTACAAGGACTTGACCATCAAGATGGTGGGGCGCGTCCTGCTGGATTCGGCCAACATGTCGGCCATGCTGCTCTACATCATCACCAATGCCGTTCTTTTCTCCTTCATCCTCACTTACGAAAATATCCCGCAGGCCTTGGCCCAGTGGCTGGTGGAGACGGGGCTGGGGCCAGTCGGCTTCCTGGTGGTGGTGAATCTTTTGCTGCTCCTGGCGGGCAACATCATGGAGCCTTCCTCCATTATCCTGATCACGGCCCCCATCCTCTTCCCCGTCGCCATGGCCCTGGGGATTGACCCCATCCACTTCGGGATCATGATCGTGGTCAATATGGAGATTGGTATGATCACCCCGCCGGTGGGTCTCAATCTCTACGTGGCCAGTGGCATCTCCAGACTGGGAATGACGGAGACCACCATCGCCTGCTTCCCCTGGCTGCTCACCATGCTGCTTTTCCTCCTGATCATCACCTATTGGCCGCCCTAGACTCTCTGGTTGCCAAAGACGCTGGGAATGATGTAAGGCTCAGAGACCTGGCCATTATCGGCCGCCGGCGCGGGTACCTTCCCCAGCCGGCGGTTGTCAGTATTCATCGGTGCCCCGTATCGAATTCACATCCCCTTGACGGGGCGAGCGGCGCCTGAAGCATGACTGGCCGACGACCTTTGGCCATCCCCCGCTTCCGCTGTCGGCGCGCCCGCGGCCACTGCCACCTTCCGCCGCCTGCAACGCCATGTCCGCTTGGTCTTTGACTATCTGCGCATCACGGAAAACTCGCCGCGGGCCAGTATTTCTGTGCAAGACAGGATTGCAGCGAGGTAGACCAAATTTGCGCTACCGGTGGGCTCTGCAAATATTCCGCTCCCGTGCCCCCATCGGCTAAGATGCTGGGTTTTCCTCGACCGGAGCCTTCCATGCAGGACATCAATCCCATCGTTTCTGGTATCAACGACCTCAAGGGCCGCGTAGCGTCCCTTAGGGGGTATCTTTGACTATGAAAACAAGCAGGAGCGCCTGACCGAGGTCCGGCTGGAACTCGAGGACCCCAAGGTCTGGAATGATCCAGAGCGGGCCCAGACCCTGGGCCGGGAGCGGGCGGGACTGGAACTGGTGGTCGAGACCATCGACCGCATGGAGGCCGGGCTCGCCGACGCCACCGACCTGCTGGCCATGGCGGTGGACGAGGGCGACGAGGCGACGGTGGACTCGGTGGCGGCGGACCTGGTGGACTTCGAACGCCAGGTGGCGAACCTGGAGTTCCGGCGCATGTTCGCGGGGCCCATGGATGCCAACAACGCTTTCCTCGACGTCCAGTCCGGTTCCGGCGGCACCGAGGCCCAGGACTGGGCCGAGATGCTGCTGCGCATGTACCTGCGCTGGGGCGAACGCCGGGGCTTCAAGACGGAGCTGATGGAGGTGTCGCCGGGCGAGGTGGCTGGCATCAAGTCCGCCACCATCCGCTTCGAGGGTGATTACGCCTTCGGCTGGCTGCGCACCGAGACGGGGGTGCACCGGCTGGTGCGCAAGTCGCCCTTCGACTCCGGCAATCGGCGCCACACCTCCTTCGCCGCCGTCTTTGTCTCACCGGAGATCGACGACTCGGTGCAGATCGACATCAATCCCGCGGACCTGCGCGTGGATGTCTATCGCGCCAGCGGCGCCGGCGGCCAACACGTCAACCGCACCGAGTCCGCCGTGCGCCTGACCCACCTGCCCACGGGTATCGTCACCCAGTGCCAGAATGACCGCTCCCAGCACAAGAACAAGGACCAGGCCATGAAGCAACTCAAGGCCAAGCTCTATGAACTGGAGATGCAAAAGCGCCGTGAAACCCAGCAGGCGGTGGAGGATACCAAGTCGGATATCGGCTGGGGCAGCCAGATTCGCTCCTATGTCCTCGACCAGTCGCGGATCAAGGACCTGCGCACCAATCTGGAGACCGCCAACACCCAGTCAGTGCTTGACGGCAATCTCGATCCCTTCATTGAGGCCAGCCTGAAGAGCGGGTTTTGAGCCTGTTGGACCTGGCCGCCATACTAGGGAGGGATGGAAGGGTGAAGCGCATCATCCCAAGCCTGGGGGTTTAGGGTGTCCTCATGGCGCGGGTTGGCTTAGGTCCAGCCGAGGGGGCATGGTGTCCGCGTTGACGGGGTGGATATCCTTTCTTCCGCTTCGCTCAGCTTAATAGGACTTGATCGCCGTTCATTTCGTTCTCAACCTGGCAAATAGCTTATCGAGGTACTTGTCGGCCTCGCCAATCATGAACAAGACGTGCCTGGAATCCAGCTCATCCAGGCTCAGGCCCCACTGGAGTTGCGGGTGC
>JBFZDM010000325.1:0-4096 GCA_041307365.1 Chromatiaceae bacterium
GGTGTAAAGCCCGGCCGCCAGTTTGCGGATCATGCCGGCGCGCAGCATGAGACGGTGGCTGACCACCTCCGCGTCCGCGGGGGTCTCCTTGAGGGTGTGCAGGGGGAACCGGGAGGTGCGCCTGGATTTGGGCCGGCGGAAAAAGGCGCCATTGTAGGAAGCGGCCCCGATTGGAACAAGCCCGGAGGAAATCAACCTGATTTTTAGGATTGATATGCCGATCTTGACCGACCAGGGTCTAATCCTGTAGCTTTCCGACCTTTTCAACATCTTCCAATATTCTGTTTCGCCCCTGGGCAGGGGCCCGGACGGCAAGGGCTGTCCTCGGGTAGCGGGACGGATGGAGGTCACCGGAATTGGAACTCAGTGGAGCCGAGATCGTCGTTCAGACCCTGATCGACGAAGGCGTGGAGTATGTCTTCGGGTACCCCGGAGGGGCGGTTCTTCACACCTATGACGCCTTGTTCAAGCAGGACAAGGTCAAACACATCCTGGTGCGTCACGAGCAGGCGGCGACCCATGCCGCCGATGGTTATGCTCGCGCCACCGGCCGCTGCGGCGTCGCCCTGGTCACCTCCGGGCCGGGCGCCACCAACGCGGTCACAGGCATCGCCACCGCCTACATGGACTCCATCCCCATGGTGATCCTGTCCGGGCAGGTACCGACGCCCGTGATCGGCAGCGATGCCTTCCAGGAGGTGGATACGGTGGGCATCACCCGCCCCTGCGTCAAGCACAATTACCTGGTCAAGGACGTGCGGGACCTGGCGCTGACCATCCGCAAGGCCTTCTACATCGCCACCTCCGGCCGGCCTGGACCCGTGCTGGTGGATATCCCCAAGGATGTCACCGACCCCAGGATCAAGGTCCCCTACCAGTATCCCAAGGACATCAAGCTGCGTTCCTACAACCCGGCGCAAAAGGGGCATCTGGGCCAGATCAAAAAGGCCGTCGACGTGCTCCTGCGGGCCAAGCGGCCGGTTATTTACTCCGGCGGCGGCGTCATTCTGGGCGAGGCCTCCCAGGCCCTGCGCGACTTGGTGGAACGAACGGGCTTTCCCATCACCAGCACCCTGATGGGGCTGGGCGCCTTCCCCATGACGGACCCGCGGTTCCTCGGCATGCTCGGCATGCACGGCACCTACGAGGCCAACATGGCCATGCATGAAACCGATGTCCTCATCGCCATCGGCGCCCGCTTCGACGACCGCGTTACCGGCAAGATCGAACACTTCTGCCCCCACGCCACCATTATTCACGTTGACGTGGACCCCTCGTCCATTTCCAAGAACGTGCGGGTGGATATCCCCATCGTCGGCCCAGTGGGGAGCGTCCTCGCCGATATGGGGCGCCTGCTCAAGGAGCACCGGCAGGGGCCGGATACAGCGGCCCTGGCGGACTGGTGGCGGCAAATCGACGAGTGGCGCGGCCGGAAATGCCTGGCCTATGACCGCAACAGCATCCTCATCAAGCCCCAGTACGCCGTCGAGACCCTATACAAGGTCACGGGCGGGAACCTCTATCTGACCTCCGACGTGGGTCAGCACCAGATGTTCGCCGCCCAGTTCTATCCCTTCGACGAACCGAGGCGCTGGATCAACTCCGGTGGCCTGGGCACCATGGGCTTCGGCCTGCCGGCGGCCATGGGCGTGCAACTCGCCTTCCCGGACGCCACCGTGGCCTGCGTCTCCGGCGAGGCCAGCATCCTTATGTGCATCCAGGAGATGGCGACCTGCAAGCAGTACGATCTGCCCATCAAGGTCGTCCTGCTCAACAATGGCTACATGGGCATGGTGCGCCAGTGGCAGGAGTTCTTCTACGAGAGCCGCTACTCCCATTCCTACGTCGATGCCTTGCCGGATTTCGTCAAACTCACCGAGAGTTTTGGCCACGTCGGTATGCGGGTGGAAAATCCCGGGGACCTGGAGGGTGCCATGCGCGAGGCCTTCGCCATGAAGGACCGCTTCGTCTTCCTGGACGTGGTGGTCGATCCCGCCGAGAACGTCTATCCCATGATCGAAGCGGGCAAGGGCCATCACGAGATGCACCTCTCGCCGGAACGGGAGTTAGCCTGACATGAGACACATTATTTCCGTCTTGCTGGAAAACGAGGCCGGGGCCCTGTCGCGAGTGGCCGGGCTCTTCTCCGCCCGTGGCTATAACATCGAGTCCCTGACCGTGGCCCCCACGGACGATCCCACCCTGTCTCGCATGACCCTGGTCACCAATGGCAGCGAGGAGATCATCGAGCAGATCAAGAAGCAGCTTCATAAGCTCATCGATACCGTCAAGTTACTCGACCTCACCGAGGGTCCCCACATCGAGCGCGAGATGATGCTCATCAAGGTGCGGGCGGTGCAGGCAGGGCGCGAGGAACTCAAGCGCCTCACGGATATCTTCCGCGCCAAGATCATCGATGTCACCGAGACAAGCTATGTGGTGGAGCTTACCGGCACCTCCCATAAGCTTGACGCCTTCATCCAGGCCGTCCCCGAGGGCCTGATCGTGGAGGTGGTGCGCTCCGGACCCACCGGTATCGCCCGGGGCGACAAGGGGCTGACGCTCTGAACCCCTGTTATCCGCGCGGAGCGCCGGTCCCTTGCCGGCCCCCGCGCGGCACATGATCAACCGCAGGAATTCCCCCAGAAATCACTCCCGGGAATCAACCCCAGGTAACATCCCCAGGTAAAATCCATGGCCATCAACGTTTATTACGACAAAGACGCCGACCTCGCCCTTATCCAGTCCCGCCAGGTCGCCATCATCGGTTACGGCTCCCAGGGCCATGCCCACGCCAATAACCTGAAGGATTCCGGGGTGTCCGTCACCGTCGGGCTGCGGCCCGGCTCCGCCTCGGCGGTCAAGGCCGCTCACGCGGGTCTTCAGGTCAAGCCCATCGAGGAGGCCGTCGCCGAGGCCGATGTGGTCATGATCCTGGCCCCGGACGAGCACCAGGCCCGGCTCTACCGTGAGCAGATCGCCCCCCACATCAAGCCTGGCGCCGCCCTGGCCTTCGCCCACGGCTTCAATATCCACTTCGGCGCCATCGAGCCGCGGGAAGACCTGGACGTCATCATGATCGCCCCCAAGGGTCCGGGCCACTTGGTGCGATCCACCTACACTCAGGGCGGCGGCGTCCCCAGCCTCATCGCCGTCCACCAGGACGCCAGCGGCCAGGCCCGCGACATCGCCCTGGCCTATGCCTCCGCCAACGGCGGCGGCCGCGCAGGCATTATCGAGACCAATTTCCGCGAGGAGTGCGAGACCGATCTCTTTGGCGAGCAGGTAGTCCTCTGCGGCGGCCTCACCTCCCTCATCCAGAACGGCTTCGAGACCCTGGTCGAGGCCGGCTATGCCCCCGAGATGGCCTATTTCGAGTGCCTGCATGAGGTCAAACTCATCGTCGACCTCATCTACGAGGGCGGCATCGCCAACATGCGCTACTCCATCTCCAATACCGCTGAGTACGGCGATCTGACCCGCGGCCCGCGCATCGTCACCGACGAGACCAAGGCGGAGATGAAGCGCATCCTGACCGAGATTCAAACCGGCGAGTTCGCCCGCGAATTCATTCTCGAAAACCAGGCCGGCGCCCCCAAGCTCAAGGCCCTGCGCCGCCTCGGCCAGGAGCACCCCATCGAGGAAGTCGGCGAGCGCCTGCGCGAAATGATGCCCTGGATCAAGGCCGCCAAGCTGGTGGATAAGAGCCGGAACTGATTTCCCCTTCATTCATGCCAGGGACGGCTGGCTGCTCTAGCCAGCAACAAGCTTGTCGGCCGGTGGCCAGGACATAGCTTCTGTGATCAATGGGATAGGTATGCGGCCCTCCTAATCGACGAACCGAGCGTCGATCGGCCGGGGGGTTTGTGGCATGGTGTCAAGCCCTGGGACTTGGCGGGCGAACGCCGCCTCGGTCACAATGACAGCACGCCCTAATCAGACCCGGGGTCCAGGCTCCGGCAAGAGGATATAGACATGCCCGCACCACCAAAAAAGGCCTACCAGGGTATTCACAACGACAGCTTTGGCGGCATGACGCCGACCGGGAACATCATTCGCGATGCCTGGGTGTTCGGCATCCTCCCGGAGGAGGAGG
>JBFZDM010000333.1:0-2667 GCA_041307365.1 Chromatiaceae bacterium
ACGGCCAGGGTGCCGCAAAGAGAAATCGAATCTCGCCAGACAGAATTCACCACCCCAGACTAGCTCCGTCTTCGGCCACCCCGTCTCCCCGCGCCTTGGCTTGGGCTCCAAACGCCCTCGATCCCGACAGGGGGCAAATGAGCTTATTAGAATTTTCTTCTTTACGAAGAAAATACTGATCAGCAGCCCTTACTCCTTCTGCTAGACTTTCGTGCCTTGTGCAACCCTCTCGTTGCAGCCTGCAACGAGAGGGCCTCCGCGGCCACTTGGCCATCCACATCCTCCCGGCACGCCTTTTCGCGGGGCATTGAATCATGACCAACAAGTGGCTGTTCAGGCTCTTTCCCTTCATTGCCTGGTTGCCCGTCAGCGGCGGCATCCTGCGGGGGGATGTGATTGCGGGCATCACCGGCGCCCTGGTGCTGGTGCCTAAGGCCATGGCCTACGCCCAGCTTTCCGGTCTGCCGGTCTATTTTGGCCTCTACGTGGCCCTGGTGCCGGCCATCCTGGGGGCGCTCTGGGGTTCGTCGCGGCAGCTTTCCACCGGGCCGGTGGCGATCGTCTCCCTGATGACGGCGGCGGCCATCACCCCCTTCGCCATCCCTTTTTCCGAGGAGTTCATCGGCCTGGCCCTGGTGCTGGCCCTGCTGGTGGGTTTCATTCAGTTCTCCCTGGGCGTCCTCAAGCTGGGGACTATCGTCAACTTTGTCTCCCACCCGGTCATCCTGGGCTTCATGAACGCGGCGGCCATCATCATCGCCCTCTCCCAGCTCGACATGCTGCTGGGCATCCCCAAGGGCCGCAGTGATTCCTTCCTGGTGGATATCTGGGAGATGTTGAGCTTCCTGCCACAGACCCATCTGCCCACCCTGGCCATGTCGGCCTTCGCCCTAGCGCTCATGCTGGGCCTGAAGAAGATCCCGGCCCTGTCCAAGCTCAGCGTCCTCATCGCGGTGGTGGTGACCATCCTGGTCAGCGCCTTGGTGGGCTTCGAGCACAAGACCAAGGCCGGGCCAGACCTGATCGCGGATCCAGCCGCACGGGAATTGGTGACGAGCTACGCGGAGGTAGATCAGCGCCTGCGCGAACTGCTGGCGGAGGTGACCTCTCAATCGACCCAATTGCGGGCACTGGAAAAGGCCGATGACGCCCGCGCCGCCGCCAATCTGGCCCATCACATCGAGCTGGCGCGGGTCGATATCGCCACCCTGGAAGAGGAGAACAAGGCGCGCCTGCGCCAGATCCGCAAGCTGGACTTCGTCCGCGCCGAGGCGCCGGAGGACCACCCGGCCATGCTCTACCTGGCTGACTCGGTCCCGGCGGAGGTCGCGGTCAGCGGGCGCCATTGGCACTTCAAGAGGATCGAACAGGGCGAGGTCCACCTCACGGGTGGCGGCGACGTGGTCGGCAAGATCCCCGCGGGCTTGCCTGCCTTGCGTATCCCGCCCATCAGCCTGGAGGCCGCCTTACAACTCCTGTCGGCGGCCTTCATCATCGCACTGGTGGCCTTCATGGAGTCCATTTCCATGGCCAAGGCCCTGGCGGCCCAGACCAAGCAGCGGCTAGACCCCAATCAGGAACTCATTGGCCAGGGTCTGGCCAACATCGGCGGTTCCTTCTTCCAGGCCTATCCCGCCTGCGGCTCCTTCACTGGGTCCGCCATCAATCTCCAGGCCGGGGCCAAGACGGGTTTCGCCATGGTCTTCAACGGCCTCTTCGTGGGCGTGACCTTGTTGTTCCTGACACCTTTCCTCTACCACCTGCCCAAGGCGACCCTGGCGGTCATCATCCTGCTGGCGGTGACCAGCCTTATCACTCCCAAGGCCCTCAAGCACACCTGGCTGGCCAGCCGCGCCGACGGCTTTGTGGCCCTGGCGACCTTCCTGCTTACCCTGATCGCCGCGCCCCACCTGGACAAGGGCATCCTCTTCGGCGCCGCCCTGGCGATCCTCCTCTATCTCTATCGCACCATGAAGCCGCGAGTGGCCATCCTCGGCCGTTGCGCCGATGGCACCCTGCGCGATATCAAGGTGAATCCTAGCCTGATCACCAGCCGCCATGTCATCGCCCTGCGCTTCGACGGCGCCCTCTACTTCGCCAATGTCTCCCATTTCGAGGACGCGGTCCTGGAGGCCGTGGCCAGCTACCAGGAAGCCAAGTACCTGCTGGTGGTGGGCAACGGCATCAACCGCATCGACGCCTCCGGCGAGGAGGTGGTCCACCACCTGGTGGAACGTCTGCGGGAGACCGGCGTGGAGGTGGTCTTCTCGGGCCTCAAAAAGCAGATCCTTGACGTCATGCGCGCCACCGGCCTCTTCGGCCTCATCGGCGCGGAGAATATATTCCCCACCGAGAACAAGGCCCTAGCCAACATCTACGAACGTCTGGGCGCTGCGGCGGCGGATGACATGCTGTGTCCACCCCCACCAGCGCGGCCCTAGCCCGCCGCCCTCCGTCACCCCTGCAAGGGCGGGCCCCGTTTCAAGGGGCCTCAGCCCAGCGCCTGTTTCAGATCTTCCAGCAAGTCCTCGCTATCCTCCAGGCCAACGGAGAGACGCACCAGGCCCTCGCTGATGAAATGGGCGGCCCTTTCTTCCTCGCTGTAAACCGCATGGGTCATGCTGGCGGGGTGTTGGGCCAGGCTCTCGGCGTCGCCGAGGCTGACGG
>JBFZDM010000358.1:0-4621 GCA_041307365.1 Chromatiaceae bacterium
GTTGGTGACGTATTGCGAGGCCAGACGGATGCGGATTCCGCTTGCGCCGGCCGGTGAACGGGCGGGCGGCTGGATCTCCGCCGGGATGATCTCCACGGTCCAGACCCCATTGCCCATGCGGGCGCTGATGATACCGAAGGTCTGGCCAGCCTTCTGTGCCCCCTCGCCCGAGTCGCTGACGATCTCGACGATAGACTCGTTGATGGTCCGCGCCGGTGGGTAGCCTTTCGCGTCCTTGATTTTGTCGCCCATAATCTGCCCTCAATATGAACCGACGAGTGCGGTTACTCTGTGCATGGAACATGGCCTCGTCTGTCAGTAAACCCGCTAGCCAAGGCCGCCACCTGTACCTTGGTCCCATCATCCAGGTCTACGTCGAACGGCATGGCCCTGCCGTCGCCATCGTGCCGCGACGACCCTTCGCCAGGGCCCGCCGAGCAGGCCGTTAATCATTTGCGCAGGTTGCCAAGCACCTCGTCCAGCATTTTCTTTGCATCGCCGAAAAGCATCCGGTTGTTTTCCTTATAGAAGAGCGGGTTGTCCACACCGGCGTAACCCGATGCCATGGAGCGTTTCATGACAATGGAGGTCTTGGCCTTCCATACCTCAAGTACAGGCATCCCGGCAATCGGACTGTTGGGGTCCTCCTGGGCGGACGGATTGACGATGTCGTTGGCGCCGATCACGATAGAGACGTCCGTTTGCGGGAAGTCTTGGTTTAACTCGTCCATCTCCATGACGATGTCATAAGGTACCTTGGCCTCGGCCAGTAACACATTCATGTGACCGGGCATGCGCCCCGCCACCGGATGGATGCCGAAACGGACGTTCAACCCTTTCTCGCGCAGGAGCTTGGTGATTTCGTAGACCGTGTGCTGGGCCTGGGCTACCGCCATGCCGTAACCGGGTACGATGATGATATTGCGGGCGGCACGCAGCAACTCGGCGGTCTCCTCGGCGTCGATGGGATTCACCTCGCCCTGGGGTGCCGCACCCGACGCCGGCGTGGCACCGCCGCTGGTGCCGAAGCCGCCGGCGATCACCGCGATAAAGTTGCGGTTCATCGCCCGGCACATGATGTAGCTCAGAATGGCACCCGACGAGCCCACCAGGGCACCGACGACGATCAAGAGGTCATTGGAAAGCATGAAGCCGGTGGCCGCGGCCGCCCACCCCGAATAGCTGTTGAGCATGGACACCACTACGGGCATGTCGGCACCGCCAATGGCCATCACCATGTGGACGCCGAACAACAGGGCGAGTACCGTCATGATGGCCAGCGGCACCAGCCCCGCCTGGGCGTTTTCAGCGTCCAGGAACATCTTGCCGGCGATCAGGACGGCGACCAGTAGGCCCAGGTTAAGCCAATGACGGGCCGGCAGCAGCATCGGCTTGCCGCCGATCTTGCCCGAAAGCTTGCCGAAGGCGATCACCGAGCCGGAGAAGGTGATGGCGCCGATCAAGATGCCGATAAAGATTTCGATCTCATGGATGGTCTTTTCCGCGCCGGTGAAATGGGCTAAGGGGTCGACATAGTTGGCGAAGCCCACCAGGCAGGCCGCTAAGCCCACCAGGCTATGCATGATGGCCACCAACTCGGGCATCTGGGTCATCTTGACCCGAATGGCGGCGTACACCCCCACGGCACCACCGAGGGCCATGGCGCTCGTAATGATGGCGAAGTTGGACACGCCCGTGACGCGCGGACCGGCCAGGGTGGCCAGCACGGCGAGGGCCATGCCGATCATGCCGAACAGGTTCCCTCGCCGGGAGGTCTCCGGGTTGCTCAATCCCCCTAAGCTGAGGATGAACAGGATGGCGGCGCCAATGTAGGCGGTGGTAATCAAACCTTCGTTCATAAGTCGGTGTTCCCTTATTTCCTGAACATGCGCAACATACGCTGAGTGACCCAGAAGCCGCCGAACATGTTGACGGCGGTCAACGCGATGGCCAATCCCGCCAACATTGAGATAAGTGTTCCTGGGGAGCCGATCTGAATCAGGGCACCGATCACGATGATGCTGGAGATGGCGTTGGTCACGCTCATTAGCGGGGTGTGCAGCGCCGGCGTGACGTTCCAGACCACCATGTAGCCGATGAAGCAGGCCAGCACGAATATCATGAAGTGGCCCAGGAAGGCCGCCGGGGCGTTGGCACCGAGAAAGCCGAAGACGATCGCCAACAGGGCCCCGGTGATCAGGATGCCCTTGACGGAGACAGGGCTGCCGGCCCCGTGGCCACCCGCCTTGGGGGCCGGGGCGGAGGGCGGGGCGGCGGTCGCCATCTGCTGTTGCGGCGGCGGGGCAGCGGTGAGCTTGGGCGGCGGGGGCGGCCAAGTGATCGTGCCGTCCTTGATCACGGTTGTCCCCCGGATCACCTCGTCGTCCATATTGACGTTGATTGTCCCGTCCTTGGCGGGGCAGAGTTCCTCCAGCAGGCGCACCAGGTTGGTGGAGTAGAGCTGGCTCGATTGGCGGGCCAGGCGGCTGGGCAGGTCGGCATAGCCGATGATGGTCACCCCGTGGCGCACCACCACTTGGTGGGGCACGGTTAACTCGCAGTTGCCCCCCTGCTCGGCCGCCAGGTCCACGATCACCGAGCCGGGCTTCATGCTCTCCACCATCCCGGCGGTGATGAGCTTGGGGGCGGGCTTGCCGGGGATCAGGGCGGTGGTGACGATGATGTCGACATCCATGGCCTGGCGGGCGGTCATTTCCTTCTGGGCCTTCTGGTAGCCCTCGCTCATGACCTTGGCGTAACCGCCCACGCCAGCGCCGTCTTCCCGATAGTCGACGGTGACGAATTCGGCGCCCAGGCTTCTGACCTGGTCGGCCACCTCGGGGCGGGTGTCGAAGGCCCGTACGATAGCCCCCAGGGCGTTGGCCGCGCCGATGGCGGCCAGGCCCGCCACGCCCGCGCCGATCACGAGCACCTTGGCCGGTGGCACCTTGCCGGCGGCGGTCACCTGACCGGTGAAAAAGCGGCCGAAATGGTGAGCCGCCTCGATCACCGCCCGGTAACCAGCAATGTTGGCCATCGAGGAGAGGGCATCCAGCTTCTGGGCGCGGGAGATGCGGGGCACCGAGTCCATCGCCAGGACGGTCCCCTGGGTGGCGGCCAGATCCTGCATCAGTTCCGGATTCTGGGCCGGCCAGATGAAGGAGATGAGGGTCTTGCCGGCCGCGAGCAACGCGGCTTCGCTGCATCCCAGGGTCGGGTGAGGCATGGGCGCGCGCACCTTAAGCAGGATGTCAGCGGCCTCCCATACCTCCCGCGGGCCAGCCGCCACCTCGGCCCCGGCCTCCCGATAGACGTCGTCGCCAATGTTGGCCTCCATGCCGGCGTCGCTCTCCACCACGACTGAAAAACCGAGCTTGATCAATTGCGCCACCGATTCCGGGGTGGCGGCTACCCGTCGTTCTCCTGGATAGACCTCTCTGGGGATACCGATCTTCATTCTGTTTACTCTTGGCAATGGATGTACCGAATCAAAGCGTTGTTGTCTTGTTGGAATCGGGCTGGCGGGCGATGAAAGGTCGCCCTGGGAGAGGCGGCCGGCGTGGTCGGCTCATGACCAACCGCGGGGCCGCGACTCGGCTGCCAAACCGCGAGGCTATCGCCGCGCCTAGCCTACGTAACGACACGCGCTGGCTGCCGTGCGCGTATCCATGTTGCGACCCCGGTTGATATGGTCCTCGATCTCGGCGGCGGAGCCGCCGATGCGCCCGAAGAGGAACACGGTGAAGGCGGCCGATTCCAGCATGGAATCGCTGATCTGACCCGCCATGAAGGGCTCCCACAGCTTTCTCAGCAAGATGACGGCAATCACCGCATCCACGTTAACGCAGTAGACATTGCTGCTCACCCCCACCCTGCACAGGGCCTCGACGAGCTCATGGTAGAACTCGAGAAAGATATTATAAGCCCCGCGCTTCTTGATGAGGTCGCGGACATAGACCTCCCGCGGGTCGAAGTTGACGTCCTTGCCGGCGAACACCGGATGGTTGACACAGGGGATCTTGGCGTAGGAAAGATTGCCCTCGGCCTTCGCCTCGGTCTTGTAAGCCAGATAGTCCCGCGCGTATTTCGCGGCCATCCCGGCCAAGTCCAACCCGTGATCGACACGGCCGGGGTTTTTCAGACCCACGTTGCGGAACTGGTCGATGAGGAAGGCCATGGCCTCGAAGCCGTTCCCACCATGCGCATAGCCAGTATGGGTGAGGAATCCCACGTACGCCTTGTTGATCTGTACCCGACCCGGTACCTCGGGGCCATCGGCGCTCACTGCCCCCTTGGGTCCCTGAGCGGAAATGGTGCCAGGGCCGTTGGTGGCGACCAGACCGATGAGGATCGAAAAGGTAAACAGGGCGCCCTCGTCCGGGCGATTGCCGATCAGGCCCAGATGGGCGCTCTCGGCGAAGCTCCATTGGTCCATGAGTTCCCGGTTGTCCACGCCACAGAAACGGGTCGCTTGCTGTCTCTCGCCGGACACCGCCGAACCGACCAGGCAGCTAAAGATCCGCAGGTGCCAGGGCAGGTTAAGCAGGGTCGTGACCGCCAGCCGTTTGCTCATCAGGGGAATCCACGCCAGGTGGCAGGCAATCGCCGCCAGCACTACCTG
>JBFZDM010000406.1:0-11580 GCA_041307365.1 Chromatiaceae bacterium
CGGAAGCAACAACCCATGTCAGCCCTGTACGAATCTCGGCTTGCTCATCTCGAACTCCTCCACCGTGGCAAGGTGCGTGACATCTACCAGATCGACGCCGATCACCTGCTGATCGTCGCCAGCGACCGCCTGTCCGCCTTCGATGTGGTCCTGCCCCAGCCCATTCCGGGCAAGGGCGAGGTGCTGACGCGGGTCTCCCGCTTCTGGTTCGAGCGCGTGGGGCACATACTCCCCAACCAGCTAGCCGCCATCACCGTGGACGAGGTGGTGACGGACCCCGCCGAACGCGCCCAGCTCGGCGACCGCGCCCTGGTGGCGCGCCGTCTTCAGCCCCTGCCCGTGGAGGCCATCGTTCGGGGCTACCTCATCGGCTCCGGCTGGAAGGACTACCTGCAAAGCGGCGCCATCTGCGGCATCCCCTTGCCGGCGGGGCTGCGGCTGGCGGACCGCTTATCGGAACCCATTTTCACGCCCTCCACAAAGGCCGCCCTCGGTACCCACGACGAAAACATTGACTTCGACCGCACCGCCACCCTCCTGGGCCGTGACCTGGCCAATCAGGTGCGCGACGCCGCCCTGGCCATCTACACCGAATGCGCGGCCTACGCCCGCGACCGGGGCATCCTCATCGCCGACACCAAGTTCGAGTTCGGCCTGGATGAGGCCGGCCGCCTGCATCTCATCGACGAGGTGCTGACCCCCGACTCCTCCCGCTTCTGGCCAGCGGATCAGTATACGCCAGGCCAAAGCCCGCCGAGCTTCGACAAGCAGTTCGTACGCGACTACCTGGAGACCCTGGACTGGGACAAGACCCCACCCGGCCCCGAGCTGCCCCAGGAGATCATTGACAAGACGGCGGCCAAATACCGGGAGGCGGAGGAGCGGCTGACCGGCTGAGGGTCCGCCGCGCGCCCCGCCACTCCTAAGGCCCTGGCCTATGTGTCCGTCGGACTGAGCAAGCCCTCCCCCAGCCGATACCGCAACTCCCCCAGGTAGCGTGATCGCGTCAACAGCACCACCTGGTCCCCCGGCAAGAGCCGGGTGTCGGGGTCGGCGAAGCGAAAGCTATCGTTATTGCGATAGAAGCAAATAACCCGCGTCTCCGCCGGCAAGGGCAGATCCCCTATCCGCGTCCCCTCCGATCCCTGCCAGGAAAAGGAAAAGACGCGCGCGTCCCCGCGGAATATATCCGCCAGTTCTATGATGTTCTGACCCTCGGCCATGTCCGCCAGGTAGCGCCCCACCATATGCATGGGCACCAGCGAATCCGCCAGACCCAGCTCGGCGCAGATGTGCTCCAGCTCCGGATCCTCGATCTTGGTCACCACCCGCCGGTAGCCCAGGGAACGGGCAACCAGGCTGGCGATGATGTTGGCCTGGTCGTCGTGGGTGAGACAGAACAGCAGGTCCGTACCCTCCGGGTCCGCCTCCCGCAGTATGGCCGGCCGGGTGGCATCACCGTGGATAAACCCAACATCCCACTCATCCCGCAGGGCCTCGATGGTGGCCAAATCGCGTTCGATCAGCACTACCTCATGCCGGCGCGTGGCCAGCATGCGCCCGGTGAGCACCGCCAGGGAGCCACTGCCTATGAAGACGAAACGCATGATTTCTCCATGTCCGTCCGAAGGCCGGTGAGGGCCCGGGACACTGGCGCGGGCCGGTGAGGACGCGGGGGCGGGAGGACAGGGCCCGCCTTGGCGCCAAAGGGGATGCCATCCAGTCTAGGCCATGAGGACCACGCAAGGCAAAGGCTCAGCCCATCCGTCCCTTGTGCCAACTCCCCGGATAGAGCAGTACCAGCAGGGCGATGATCTCCAGGCGGCCGGCAAGCATGTCGAGGCTGAGGAGGAGCTTGAGCCCAGGTTCCAGACCGGGGCCCGTAATACCGGTGGAGAGACCCACGGTGGCCGTGGCGGAGACCACTTCGAAAAGGGCATCGAGGGCAGGGTAGCCGGCGGCGAGAAAGGGCAGCCAGGAGGTCAGGATGAGGAGAACGTAGAGCAGGATCAGCAGCAGGGCGTGTTCGATCTGGGCGGTTTCCAGGGGCCGGCCGCCGAGGACGGGCTGGGCGACGGCGTGGCGCGGCAACTGGGCGCGCCAGAGGACGAGTTGCAGGAGCCGGATCAGCACCAGCAGTCGCAACAGCTTGAAGCCGCCAGCGGTCGAACCCACCCCGCCCCCCAGGGCCATGGCAAGGATGAGGATCAGCTTGCCCTGGGGCTCCAGGCCCGCCATGTCCAGGGTGGAGAAGCCGGTGGTGGTCTGAGCCGAGAGGCCCTGCAGGAGGGCGTCCGCCGGCCCCAGGTCCGCCAGCCACCAGAGTAGTCCGGAGGTGATCAGGAGGGCGGCCAGGAGGGCGCGCAACTCGGGATCGCGCCACAATTCCGCCTGGCCCTGGAACCAGGCCCGCAGATAGAGATGCAGCGGCAGGGCGCCAAGGGCGGCGACGGCGAGCAGGGCAAACTGGGCGGGGCGGCCCATCCCTGCCAAGCTGTCGCCAAAGCCCCCAAAACCACCGGTGGAGATGGCGGCGAGGACATGGATCAGGGCCTGGAAGGGGTCCAGCCCGGTGGCCCAGACCAGGGCCAGGCCCGCCAGGGTCAGGACCACATAAACGGCGAGGACGCCCCGAGCATGGGCGCGGATACTGCGTGCCGGATCCTCCTCCTCCCAAGTGGCATCCGCCAGCCGGCGCATGTCCGCCACTCGGCCGAAGGCCAGGGCCAGGGACAGGACCACCATGCCTATGCCGCCAAACCACTGCCCCCAGGCGCGGGCGAAGAGGAAGGCGTCGCTCTGTCCCTCGGGTGTCGGGGCCATGGAGAGGCCCGTGGTGGTTACCGCCGAGACGGCCTCGAACCAGGCATCCAAGAGGCCGAGGCCGGCGGCCATGAAGGGATAGGTCAGGAGGCCGGCGGCGAGGATAAAGGCCAGGGCCGCCACCATCAGGGCCTCGTTAGCGCGCAGCGTGCGATCCTTCACCGGCCACCAGGCATAGAGGCCCAGGGCCAGGGCCGGCAACTGACCCGCCAGCAGCAACCTCCAGGCCAGGGCCTCGTCGCCGGTGAAGGCGGCGAATAGGGCGGGCACCGTCAGCAGCACCGCCAGGACCAGGGCGAGTTCGGCCAGATGACGGCCTATGGTCGTGACCCGGGCCGGCAGCCATAAGGGCTGGATCTGGCGATAGAGACCCATGGCGCCTCAATCCATGGCGGGGTCAATCATAGCGGCTGTCCTTCCAATGGCGCAGGGCGGCAAAGACTTGCTCCCCCCTGGTCAGGGTTGACCCGGCAAAGCCCTCCGCCGCCGCCCTGACGGTCGGCACGCCCGTGCGCAGGAAGGGATTGGTGGCCAATTCCTCGGCCAGGGTCGATGGCACCGTCGGCCGGCCGGCCGCCCGCAGCTTGCGCGCCCTGGCGGTGCGCTGGGCCAGGGCGAGGCTGTCCGGCTCCACCCAGGCGGCGAAGCCCAGATTGGCCAGGGTGTATTCGTGGGCGCAATAGACCAGGGTCTCCGGGGGCAGACTGGCGATCCGCTCCAGGGAGGCGGCGAGCTGGTCGAAGGTGCCATCGAAGACCCGCCCGCAGCCAGCGGTGAAGAGGGTGTCGCCGCAGAAGAGTGCGCCGGCGCCCAGATAGGCGATATGGGTCGAGGTGTGGCCGGGCACTGACAGGACCCGGAAGCTCGCCTCCATTCCCGGCGGGATGATCGAATCGCCTTCCCCCACCGGGTCCGTGACGGCGGGGATGCGCGGATCCCGGGGACCCAGAACCCGCGCTTGGGGCCAATGGGCGAGGAGGTCGGCCACCCCACCGATGTGGTCCTGGTGGTGATGGGTGAGCAGGATGGCCGCAAGCCTCAGCCCCTCGTCCTCCAGACGCTCGATGACCGGCTCTTCATCGCCGGGGTCCACGACCAGGGCCTGATCGCTGTCCTCCTGGCGCAACAGCCAGATGTAATTGTCATCGAAGGCGGAGATGGGGCTAATGGCGAGCATCGGGGACACCTCGGGGCGGCATGGATTGTTGACACCCTTTACCCCACGCCGCTGATACAGTTGGGGGCAACAGGGCTCAGGTCAGGGCAGATAGTGCCGGAGTAGTCAGAGCCCGCGGAAATCTGGCCCGGGCAGTCGAGGTTGGCGCGCTTCTGGCCCGGATCGGCTTGGCGTGGTCCTGACCGGCGCGAAACATTTCAGGGGACTCTTGGCCAGGCTGGGATCAGTTGAATCAAACCGTGGCGCTCCCCACCGGGCCATGCTTGGCCAGGGCCTCGCGAATCGACCGCTCGATCCCCGCCGCGTCCAGACCGCAGGCGGCCAGTTGGGCCTCGTGGCTATCGTGGTCGATGTAGCGGTCCGGCAGGCCCAGGTGCAGGCAGGCGGTGGCCAGGCCCCGCGCCGCCAGGCATTCGGCCAGGGCGGAACCGGCCCCACCGGCAACGGCGTTCTCCTCCACCGTCACCAGCAGCCGGTGGCTGGCGGCCAGGTCCAGGATCAGATCTTCGTCCAGGGGCTTGACGAAGCGCATGTTGGCGACGCTCGCGTCCAGGGCCTCCCCCGCCACCAGGGCCGGCGCAAGCCGGCTGCCAAAGGCAAGGATGGCGACCTGGCGTCCGGACCGTCGCCATTCGCCCTTGCCCAGTGGCAGGGGCTCCAGGCCAGGCTCGATCTCGACCCCGGGGCCCGAGCCGCGCGGATAGCGGACCAGGGCCGGACCCGGATGTTCATAGGCGGTCTGGAGAAGGCGGCGGCATTCGTTCTCGTCCGCCGGAGCGGCGATGACCAGGTTCGGCAGGCAGCGGCCAAAGCTGAGGTCGAAGCTGCCGGCATGGGTTGCCCCGTCCGCCCCCACCAGGCCGGCCCGGTCCACCGCCAGGGTCACGTCCAGGTTCTGGAGGCAGATGTCATGGATGAGCTGGTCGTAGGCACGCTGCAGGAAGGTGGAGTAGATGGCCACCACCGGCTTGAGGCCCTCGCAGGCCAGTCCCGCCGCCAAGGTCAAGGCGTGTTGTTCGGCGATGCCGACATCGTGGTAGCGATCGGGGAACTGGCGGGCGAAGCGGGTCAGGCCCGATCCCTCGCACATGGCCGGGGTGATACCGATCAGGCGGGAATCCTGGGCGGCGGCATCGCAGAGCCAGTCGCCAAAGACCTGGGTGTAGGTACGGGCACTGGACTTGCCGGACTGGGCACCGGTGGCGCGATCAAAGGGCGTGACGCCATGAAAGGCGACGGGCTTTTCCTCCGCCGGCTCGTAGCCCCGGCCCTTGCGCGTCACCACATGCAGGAAACGGGGCCCCGGCATGGACTTCATGTTGCGCAGGGTGGCAACCAGGGCCTCGATGTCGTGACCGTCGATAGGGCCTATATAGTTGAAGCCGAGTTCCTCGAACAGGGTACCGGGCATGACCATGCCCTTCATGTGCTCCTCCCAGCGCCCCACCAGTTCGCGGATGCCAGGGAGGTTCTTGAGGGCGGTTTTGCCGCCCTCGCGCACGCTGGTATAAATTTTGCCCGACAGGAGCCGGGCCAGGTGGTTGCTGATGGCCCCCACCGGCGGCGAGATTGACATATCGTTGTCGTTGAGGATGACCATCATATCGAGGTCGGTGGATCCGGCGTGGTTGAGGGCCTCAAAGGCCATGCCGGCGCTCAGGGCGCCGTCGCCGATCACCGCCACCACATGGCGCCGCTCCCCCTTGATCCGCGCCGCCGCCGCCATGCCCATGGCGGCGCCAATGGAGGTGCTGGAGTGGCCGACGCCGAAGGCGTCGTATTCGCTCTCCGAGCGCTTGGGGAAGCCAGAGATGCCCCCGCCCTGGCGCAGGGTCGACATGCGATCCCGGCGGCCGGTAAGGATCTTGTGGGGATAGGCCTGGTGGCCCACGTCCCAGACCAGCCGATCCTCCGGGGTATCGAAGACATAGTGCAGGGCAATGGTCAATTCCACCACCCCCAGCCCGGCCGCGAGGTGGCCGCCGGTGCGGGAGACGCTATCCACCAGAAAGGCGCGCAGCTCCGCCGCCAGCGACGGGAGCTGGTCCTGGGGCAGGCGGCGCAGATCGGCGGGAAAATCGACCGCTGACAGGAGCGGAAAGCGCCCGGCGCCGCGGGGATCGCTCTGGGTAGCGTGGGGCATGAGTGCGACCCTTCCTGTTGCGTTAGTGACGCCTTGGTGGTAAAGGGCGGTTAGTCTAGCGTAACCCGCCTCGGATTGTGTGGCCCTGAAACCCTGGGATAGGCCTGGGGCGGTTAATTCAGATCAGCCTGGGGGTACCGATATCCAGGAGGGCATGTCACCCGCCATGCGCCGCGCCTCCTGTAGGACGAATTCCCGGAAGGCCCGCGCCGCCGGCGACAGGCGCTTGCCGTGACGATAGACGAGATACCACTGGCGACGGATAGGAAAACCGGCCACGTCCAGGACGACCAGCTTGCCCGTGGCCAATTCCAGTTCGATGGTATGGACGGAGACCACGCTCAAGCCCAGGCCGGCGCGGACGGCCTGCTTGATGGCCTCGTTACGGGTCATTTGCATCCCGCGCTGGAAGGAGATGCCGTGCTCGGCGAAGAATCGTTCCATGGCCTGACGTGTCCCGGAGCCTGGCTCCCTCAGGACGAAGACCTCCTGGGCCAGGCGCTCCAGGGGTATGTCCCGGACCCCGGCCAGGGAGTGATCCGGTGGGGCCACCACCACCAGGGGGTTGTCCATGAAGATCTCGGACTCCACATCCACCCCCTCCGGCGGCAGACCCATGAGGACCATGTCCACCCCGTTCGCCTCCAGGAGCCGCACCAGTTGCTCGCGATTGGTCACATCCAGGGCCAGGGCGATCCCCGGATAGCGCTGGTGGAAGACCGCCAGCAGCCGCGGGGCGAAATAGTTCACCGTGCTGGCCACCGCCACCGACAAGCGGCCACGATTCACCCCCTTGAGGGACTCCATCACATCCTCCATTTCCCGCAGGGCACGGTTGATGCCCTGGCTGTAGTGATAGATTTCCTGGCCCGCCTCCGTCAGGGTCATGGACCGCCCCAGCTTCTCGAACAGGGGCAATCCCACCTCCTCCTCGAGCTGGCGCACCTGCATGGACACCGCCGGCTGGGTCAGGTGCAGAACCTCGGCGGCGCGAGTGTAGTTCATGTGGCGCACCACCGCCTCGAAGACCCGCAATTGGCGCAAGGAGATATTCATGCCATAAACCTTTTCAGCCTCAAACTGTTGCCGACGACGAAGAGGCTCGACAGGCTCATGGCCGCCGCCGCGACCATGGGATTGAGGAGCCAGCCGCTCCAAGGGAAAAAGATCCCGGCCGCCAGAGGGATCAGCAGCAGATTGTAGGCGAAGGCCCAGAAGAAGTTGCCGTGGATAGTCGCCAGGGTGCGGCGCGCCAGGGCGATGGCGCGGTCGATGCCCCGGGGATCCGGGGCCATGAGCACCAGGTCCCCCGCCTCCACGGCGATGTCAGTGCCGGTGCCGATGGCGATGCCCACCTCCGCCTGGGCCAGGGCCGGGGCGTCGTTGATGCCATCGCCGACGAAGGCCAACCGCCGCCCCTGGGCCTGCATGGCCTTGACGACATCCGCCTTGCCTCCTGGCAACACATCCGCCCAGACCTCCGCGATGCCCGCCTGGCGTGCCACTACCGCCACCGCCGCCGCATGGTCGCCGCTGACCAGGGCCAGCTTGAGCCCCCGTGCCTTAAGTCTGGCGATGGCGTCCAGGCTGCCCTCCCGCAGGGGATCGGCGACGCCGATGAGCCCGCGGGGCCGGCCTTCCCGAGCCACGAATAGCAGGGAGCACCCCCGGGCCTCCAGCGACGCCGCCGCTGGCGCCAGGGGATCGAGGGCGACGCCCTGCCCTTGCAGATAACGCGCCGAGCCGATCAGGACCCGCTGGCCCCCGACCAGACCGCTCAGACCCATCCCCGCCTCGGCGGTGACCCCCTCGGCCTCCGGCACCATGACGCCCGCCTCCGCGGCCGCCGCCACCAGGGCCCGGGCCAGGGGGTGCTGGCTGTAACCTTCCAGGGCCGCCGCCAGGGCCAGCAGGCCCGCGCGGTCACCATCGAGGGTGATGACGTCCGTCACCTCCGGCCGGCCCCTGGTCAGGGTGCCGGTCTTGTCGAAGACCAGGGTATCCACCTTAGCGAGACGTTCCAGGGCCGGACCGCTGCGAAAGAGCACGCCCATCTCGGCGGCGCGACCCGTGCCCACCAGAATAGCCGTGGGCGTCGCCAGTCCCAGGGCGCAGGGGCAGGCCACCACCAGCACGCTGACCGCCGCGGTGAAGGCATATTGCAGCGCCGGCTCGGGGCCGAACAGCAACCAGGCGGCGAAGGTCAGCAGGGCCACCGCCATCACCAGGGGCACGAAAACGGCGGCGATGCGATCCGCCAGGGCCTGAACCGGGGGCTTCTCCGCCTGGGCCTCCTCGACCAGGCGTATGATCTGGGCCAGCACCGTATCCGCGCCGACGCTGGTGGCCCGAAATTTGAGCACCCCGGTCTGGTTGAGGGTACCGCCGACCAAGCGATCGCCGGGCTTGCGGGCGGCGGGCCGGGACTCCCCGGTCAACATGGACTCATCGACCCAACTCTCGCCGCTCTCCACCAACCCATCCGTCGCCACCCGTTCACCGGGCCGGACGATCACCTGGTCGCCAAGGGTGACCGATTGGACCGGCACATCCTGCTCCAGGCCATCCCGAACCACCCGCGCCGTCAGGGGGCGCAATTGCACCAGGCGCCGGATCGCCGCCGAGGTCCGACCCTTGGCGCGGCTTTCCAGCCACTTGCCGAGCAGGATGAGGGTGACGATCACCGCCGCCGCCTCGAAATAGAAATGGGCGGTGCCGGGCGGGAAACGCCCCGGCGCCACCAGGACCAGGGTGGAATAGCCAAAGCTCGCGCCACTGCCGAGCATCACCAGACTGCTCATACCGGGGCTCAGGGACTTGAGTTCCGCCCAGCCATGGCGCAAGAAACGCCGGCCCGCCCAGAAGAGGACGGGTGTCGCCAGCAACATCTGCAATAGCCCCTGACCGCCCCAACCGAGCCGGGCGTCGAGCCAGTGGCCCAAGGGCGTCCAGAGCATGGGCCCCATGGCCAGGATCACCAGCGGCAGGGTGAAGGCCACCGCCAGCCGAAGGTCGCGACCCAGCCCGTCGTCACGGGTGGTCGCTGCCGCCTCCCCTTCCAGGCGCGGCTCGTAACCCGCCTCCCGCACCGCCGCCGCGATGGCATCCCTGTCCAGCATCGCCGGCAGGTAGCGCAGGTTCGCCTCCTCCGTGGCCAGATTGACCGTCGCCTCTATGACCCCCGGCAGGCGCCGCAGGACGCGCTCGACCCGCGCGCTGCAATTAGCGCAGGTCATGCCGCCGATCTCCAGGCTAAGATGCTCTTCCTGGGGGCTGTAACCCGCGTCCCGGACACCTTGCAGGAGGGCCGGGATGCTCGCCTGGTCGAACTGGACCACCGCCGTTTCGGTGGCCAGATTGACCGTCGCCGAGGTGACGCCCGGCTGGCGCAAGAGGGCCCGCTCCACCCGCGCGCTGCAATTGGCGCAGGTCATGCCGCCGACGCCGAAGCGGATCTCAGCGGCCATGACGGGACCCTGATGGCGATGGGGCCAGCAATGAGACCAGGGGTCCGATCGGATTCAAGTCGCGCTGGCCTGAAAGCCCTCGTCCTTGACCGCCGCGATCAGGTCGGCCAGGTCCGGGTTCCCCTCGAGCGTCGCGCTCTGCTTGATCCGGTCAACCTCCAAGACATGAGTCACCCCTGGCACCGCCGCCAACGCCTTGCGCACCGCCTGCTCGCAATGGCCGCAAGTCATGCCTTCGATCTTCAGTTCGATCATGGGATTATTTCCTCGTCATTTTAGTTACTAGCCACACTTCGGGAATCCTTTTGCCCTGTCCTTTCCCTGCGCCTCCCCTCCTCACGCCGCCACCACCAACCTCAGGGCATCCAGGTGCAGCCGGACCCGGCCCAGGTGGCGGGACAGGCGGTCGCGGCGGTTCTCCAGGACGGCGACCTCCTCGGGGCCAACGTTGGCGTTGACGCGTGCCAGGGCGCGCATACGATCGATCTCGGCGTCCAGTTCCCCTTTCATGCGGGCGCGAGCCGCGTCTTCCAATCCGGCCGCCATCCTGGCGACCAGATGTTCACCAGACTGGAACATGGTCTCCAGGGTCGCCGCCTTGGCCTGAATGATGGCCTGAGCCAGCTTGCGATTGCCGGTCAGGCACTGGCCGCGCAAGCGCTCGTGGGGGAAATCGGCCGAGCGGTCCTGGCCCTCGGCGTCCAGCAGCAGGCGCAGGGTGGTGGGCGGCAAAAAGCGGCCCATCTCCAGTTCCGGCGGCGCCGGGCACTGGGCGACATGGATCATCTCCAGCAGCAGGCTCCCGGGGGCCAGGTCCGGGTCGCGCAGCAGGGTCAGGGCGCAAGTCCCGAGAGCCGAGTCCAGGATCATGGCCATGGCGCCGCGCGTCATGGGGTGTTCCCAGGTGAGGAATTCGCGGTCCTCCCGGGCCAGGGCCAGGGCGCGGTCGAAGGTGACCGTCAAGCCATCCTCCGGCAGTTCCGGAAACTGCTCATGCAGTCGATGGACGCCCGGACGCAGCACCAGGGTCGCGCCCGGGCCGGGCTCATGGTCGATACCGAAGCCGTCCCAGACGCGGGTCATGTAGTCCCGCAAGGCCGGGTCCGCGTCCTGATCCGCGATGGCCGCCACCAGGACGGCGGAGGCGCCGGGGCGATAGGAGTGGAGTTCCAGCAGCCGGTCGCGGCCAGCGGCCAGCTTGGCGCCGATACGCTCCCGCTCCCGCCGGGCAGCGGCAATCAGGTCGTCCGTCCGCCTCGGATCGGCCATCGCCGCGCGCAGCCCTTCGCCCAGGCGCTCGCCGACGGCCCCCGCCGCTGGACAGATGGCGGCGAAGGCATCGAGCCCCTCCTGGTACCAGCGGTAGAGGGTCTCCTCGGGGCCGCCAACCTGATAGGGGATGTGAATGCGGATGGTCTGGGTCTGGCCGATGCGGTCCAGGCGGCCGATGCGCTGCTCCAACAGTTCCGGGTCCAGGGGCAGATCAAACAGCACCAGATGGTGGGCGAATTGGAAGTTACGGCCTTCGCCACCGATCTCGGAACAGATGAGGGCTTGGGCACCCTCCTCGGCGTCGGCGAAGAAGGCGACGGCCCGGTCGCGCTCGACCATGTCCATCCCCTCGTGGAAAAGGGCGACGTGGATACCCTCGCGCTCCAGCAGGGCGCGGCGCAGCGCGATGGCCGTGGTCGCCAGGGCGCAGATGACCACCAGTTTTTCGGGCCTGAGCTGGCGCAAGGTCGCCGCCAGCCAGGCGACGCGGGGGGCGGCCAGGGACCAGCCCTCGCCGATCGGGCCACCCCGGGTCTGTGAGCCCAGAGCCGCGTCCTGTGAAACGGCGGCGGTTCCGGCGGGAACACCGCCATCGGTTTTGGCGTCAGGTCCAGCGGGGGCGCGGGGTTTGACCCTGGCGAGGGCTTCATCAGTGGTTTCGCCAGGGTTTCCGGCGGATCTTCTGGCTGGGATTGCCG
>JBFZDM010000013.1:0-4517 GCA_041307365.1 Chromatiaceae bacterium
CTGCTGGTCCTGGCCCGCTCCCCAGGACTCGCGTGGCTCTTTCCCACCCAGGACTTTTTCCGCACCGCCTTGGTGGTGCATGTCGATCAATCGATCCTGATCTGGTTCCTGGCCTTTGCCGGGGTCATCTGGGGCCTCGCCCCCGCCATTCGTCTAAAGCTGTCTCGGCTCGGCTTGGCCGGGGCGACCCTCGGCTGCCTCCTGGTCGCGGCCTCGCCCTTTCTCGGGGCCAGCGCTCGAGAGCTGAACAACTATGTCCCCGTCTTGGATGCCCCCGTCTTTTTCTGGGGCCTCGGCCTTGTCGCCCTCGGCAGCCTGCTGCAGGTCGCCGCCTACCTCCTTGGGTCGCTGCGAACGATCAGACTGGCCGATCCCATTGCCGTCGGTAGCGCAACCGCCGCCGTCGCGACCCTGATCGCCGCGGCTTCCCTGGTCTGGTCGTGGATCGAGCTGGCCGAGATCGGCACCGGTATCTCTTATGAACTCCTGTTCTGGGGGCCAGGTCATGTCCTTCAGTTCGTCTACACCCAGATCATGATGGTGGCATGGTTCTGGTTGGCCCGCGATCTGGGACGCCCCCTGGCCTTGCCCGACCGATGGCTCTCGTGGCTGCTGATCATCGGCGTCCTGCCCCTGTTGGCGGTACCCCTGATTCACGCCCTGTATCCCACGGGCACCGGGGAAGCCCGGATCGCCTTTACCCGCCTGATGCAGTTTGGCAATGGCCTGGCCGTGATCCCGCTCGGTCTGCTGTTGGCGATCGCCCTGATCCGCCGTCGCACCTTACCGCGCGACGAGGCACTGTGCCCACAGTACCGGGCCCTCGCCGCGTCCTTGACCCTGTTCGCCGCCGGCGGCGTGCTGGCCATGGCGATCTCCGGGGTGAATACCATAATCCCGGCCCATTACCACGGGTCCATAGTCGGCGTGACCCTGGCCCTGATGGGTCTCACCTACCACTTGCTCCCGACCCTCGGCCTGTCCCTCCCCGCTGGCCGGATGGCGAGGGTGCAACCCTGGATCTATGGCAGCGGGCAGTTGCTGCACATCGGCGGGCTGGCAGTCTCAGGGGCTATGGGCATCCAGCGCAAAACCGCCGGTACCGCCCAGGGCCTGGATACCTTTGGGGCCAAGGCGGCCATGGGGGTTATGGGGATCGGAGGTCTGCTCGCGATCGTCGGTGGAGTCCTGTTCGTCCTGGTGGTCATTCAGGCCTTCACCGCCCGCCCTCAGCCGCCACGCCAAGGGACCTAGAACAGCGCCATCAAGTAATGATCCGCCAGCAGCACCCCGAAAAGCCACATCAGGTAGCGGATGGAATACAAGAAGGTGGGCATCGCGTGCCCATCGCCTTCGCTGATCCAGAGACGCAGGGCAAAATAGACAAAGCGCACGCCCAGGACCAGGGCTCCACCCAAATATAAGGGTCCCGCCATATGACCTAGAAAAGGCATGAGGGACACGATTAACAGCATCATCGTGTAGAGCAGGATTTGCTGCTTGGTGAACTCAACGCCATGGGTTACCGGTAGCATGGGAATGCCCGCCTTGGCATACTCGGCGCGGCGCTTGATGGCCAAGGCCCAGAAATGCGGCGGGGTCCACAGAAAGATGATCATAACGAGGAGTAAGGCGAACGTGCTCACCTCCCCGGTGACGGCTGTCCAACCGAGCAGTGGCGGAGCCGCCCCGGCGATGCCGCCCCACACGATGTTCTGGGGCGTGGCCCGCTTGAGATAGCTCGTATAGATAACCGCATACCCGATGAAGGCGGCGAAGGTCAAGGCGGCGGTCAGGGCATTGACCAGGGTCGTCAGGATCAGCATGGACAAGGCAACCAGAGCCAGGGCAAAGACCAGGGCGTGGGGGGCGTCGAGGTCGCCGCTGGGCAGTGGCCGATTGCGGGTGCGCTCCATGATAGCGTCGATGCGCTGATCGACCACGTGGTTCAGGGCCGCGCCGGCGGCTGAGGCCAGCCCGATGCCAAGCAGCCCGAAGACCAGAGGCTGCAGGGGTACCATCCCTGGGGTGGACAGGAGCATCCCCACCAAGGCGGTGAATAGGATGAGAGCCACCACTTTGGGCTTGGTCAGGTCGTAGTACCGACGCCAGGCCAGTTCCTGGGACTTGGACAGGGAGATCTCACTTGTGGCCATAGCCTGCACCTTTAATCCAGTTCCGGGACGCCTTGATCAGGCGCCCCATGTCTTTGAGAGTATCTTTCGCCGGGGCATCCGGGGCATAACGCATCATCAGATTGCCCATGGGGTCAAGGATATAAATTCGGCCAAGGGCGGCGTCGCCCTGACCCAAGAGATCCAGCAAACCTTCTCCACCCGCCGCGTCCGTCCACGCCACGTGCATGCCGCCGAATTCGCGCGCCAGTTCGGCCCCCTTCGCCTGCCCGTCCGGGTCCACCATGATCAGGAGGCGTTCCGTGCTCAGACTCCCCTCCCCGAGGGCGAGACGGATCTGCCGCAGATCCCTGACCCTGGACTGGCAAGGATCAGAGCAGTCCCGATCGGTCAGGAAAACCAGGGTCCACTTGCCCGCCAGGGCATCCCGATCCAAGGGGGTACCCTCGGGGGTGATGAGATCCAGGTTGGCCGGGATCGGAACCACTGGGGAGATAAGCTCGCCCAGGTTGGCGCGCCCCCTAGGCAGGTATTCCGGGTTAAGGTACAGGAACCACGCCCCCACCACGGGCGCCGCAAAGATGGCAAGCATCACAAGGAGGGGCTTCAGGCCCTGTTTTGAGCCGGATCCCCCGCCGCGATCAGGCGCGGCATCCCCCGCCAGTCTCATTTGGACACCCTCTGCCCGCCGCTATGCACCATGCTGAGCCGCAGCCAGATGACCAGGACAATAACCGCGAAGGCGAACCACTGGACCGCATAGCCGTAGTGCATCCCCTCCTTCGGCAACTCCCGAGGCCAGTCACGGACAAAGCCCCCTGTATCCGCGGGGTCAAGGAGCATGACGACCGACTGCACCGGATAGGCGACCGTTGCGCGGTAGAGATCCACCGTCAGGTAGGGCCAGCGCCCACCCCAACTCGACGCGGCATTGGGGCCGCCGTGCAGAGCCAGGGCCGGCGCGGCCGGGATGTGGGTCTGACCCGTCACCGTGATCTCGCCCGGCGGCACCGGGGCCGGCGTGGCCTGGCCTGTGGCGTCGGCCGGAATCCAGCCCCGGTTCACCAGGACCCGCGCCTCACCGCCGCTGATGCGCAGGGGCGTGACGACATGAAAGCCCGTCTTGCCGGCGTGCCGGCGTGCATCCAGCAGGATCTGCCCCTCGGCCTCGTAAATCCCGGTGGCGATCAGGCGCCGATAACGCAACGCCTCCGGCTCGACTGGATCGGTGCCTAGGACGAAGGCCGGCAGTTCTCCTCGGGTCGCCAGGTCTTGGGCCTGTTGCCGCTTCTCCCCCGCCCGCCCGATCTGCCAGAGACCAAGGGCCACGAAACCGGCGACCGCCAGTGCGAAGACCAGGGTCGGTAGCCAGCGGGGTCGAAACACGGAGTTGTCAAGGCGCATCTGGGTGCTATAGTCCTGGGAATGTCGCGCCGGTGTTACGATGGCCGCGGACATCAACAACCACCAACAAAACAAGGGGGACTCGTCATGGAACTCATGTTCAAGATACCGGTAGTGCTGGTCATGGTCTTCATTGTCTTCTCATTGGGCCAGGGCATGTATTACCTTGCCAAGGACGATGGTGAGGAGGACAAGACCAGGGTGGTGCGCGCCCTGACCGTGCGCATTGTCCTTTCGCTGATCCTGTTCGGGCTCCTGATGCTCGGCTATTTCACCGGGGTGCTTCAGCCCCACGGGCTCTGAGGCCAGTAGGCAGCCTCGCCGGGCGCATGGCCCGGCGGACCCTATCCCCGGTTAGAGCCAATACACAAAGATGAAAAGCCCTAGCCAGACCACGTCCACGAAATGCCAATACCAGGCCACCGCCTCGAAGGCGAAGTGGTTATGTGGGCTGAAATGCCCCTTCATGGCCCGGACCAGGATCACCAGCAGCATGACCGCGCCCATGGTCACATGGAAGCCGTGGAACCCCGTCAGCATGTAGAAGGTGGAGCCATAGGCCCCGGTGCCCAGGGTCAGGTTCAAATCCTGGTAGGCGTGGTAGTACTCATAGGCCTGAAGCAGGACGAAGAGGAACCCCAGACCTATGGTCAGTGCCAGGCCGCGCACCAGGGTCTTGTTGTTGTGCTCCTTCAGGCCCCAGTGGGCCCAGGTCAGGGTGGCACCGGAGGTCAGCAGCAGCAGCGTATTGATGGCTGGAATGCCCCAGGGCCCCATGGGCTTGAACTCGCCGCCGAGTTGCTCAGGCCCGGCCGAGGGCCACACCGCATCGAACTGGCTCCACAGCAGGGTATGGGACTCGCTCAAATAGCCCTCACCCCCCAGCCAGAGCATGGCAACATTGCGGATGTACCAAAGGGCGCCGAAGAAGCTCAGGAAGAAAAAGACCTCCGAGGCGATGAACCAGAACATCCCCTG
>JBFZDM010000038.1:0-5199 GCA_041307365.1 Chromatiaceae bacterium
GCAGTGGGAGCACGCCCATGCCGACGAGATTGGAGCGGTGGATACGCTCGAAACTTTCCACGATAACCGCCTTTACACCCAATAGCAGCGTGCCCTTGGCCGCCCAGTCGCGGCTGGAACCGGTGCCGTATTCGCGTCCGGCGACAATCACGGTACTGACACCCCGCGACTGGTAATCCATGGCGGCATCGTAGATGAACATCGGTTGGGATTGACCGTTGAGTCGTGTATAGCCGCCTTCCAGCGCCGGGGTCATCTCATTGCGGATCCGGATATTGCCGAAGGTGCCGCGCATCATGATCTGGTGGTTGCCACGGCGGGAGCCGTAGGAGTTGAACCCATCCTTGGTCACACCGCGCTCGCGCAGATACTGAGCTGCGGGACTGTCCCCCGGAATCGCACCGGCCGGGGAAATGTGGTCCGTGGTCACCGAGTCACCCAGCATGGCGAGCATGGGGGCCGCCAGGATGTTGTGCCGGTTGCCCTGATACTGGCCATCGAAGAAGGGGGGTAGCTGGATGTAGGTTGAGTCCTCCGCGAAGGGGTAGGTGGCACCTCCGCCCGTCTCAATCGACTGCCAGGTTCGGTCGCCCTCAAACACGGCACTGTACTGCTTCCTGAACATATGCTTGTCAAGGGTCTGCACCAGTTCCGCGATCTCGGCGTTACTGGGCCAGATGTCGCGCAGGTATACCGGCTTGTCTGTTTGATCCACCCCCAGTGGATCCCGGCTGAGGTCGATACGCGTGGTGCCGGCGAGGGCGTAGGCTACGACCAAAGGCGGAGATGCCAGCCAGTTGGCTTTGACCAGCGGGTGGATGCGGCCTTCGAAGTTGCGGTTGCCGGAGAGGACCGAGCAGGCGACCAGGCCATTGTCCGCAATATTTTTTTCTACCGCCCCCGGCAACGGGCCTGAGTTGCCGATACAGGTGGTACAGCCGTAGCCCACCAGGTTGAAGCCGAGCGCATCCAATGAAGCCTGCAGACCGGCCTTTGTCAGGTAGTCGGTTACCACCTTTGAACCGGGTGCCAGTGAGGATTTCACCCAGGGCTTACGCTGCAGGCCTCGTGCCAGCGCTTTCCGCGCCACCAATCCCGCGCCAATCATCACTGCCGGATTGGACGTGTTGGTACAGGAGGTAATGGCTGCGATCACCACATCGCCATGGTGCATGGATGCGGTGCCATCGGCTAGCGGGAACGCCGTGTCGCGCTGCTCGGATTTGCCATCCATTTGAATGTATTCGTCAGTGGCACGGCGCAAGTCCCGCATGGCCACACGGTCCTGGGGCCGTCGCGGTCCCGCCAGATTGGGTTCAACCGTGGACATATCGAGGTGTAACGTAGCGGCAAAGTCAGGCGTGGCGTAATGCTCATCGCGCCACATGCCCTGGGCTTTGCAGTAGGCCTCCACCAGTGCGACAGTGTCCTCGTCGCGACCCGTCAGCCGCAGGTAGGCGAGCGTCTGGGTGTCAACGGGGAAGAAGCCGCAGGTGGCCCCGTACTCGGGCGCCATGTTGGCTATGGTGGCGCGGTCGGACAGTGGCAGATGGTCGAGCCCGTTGCCGTAGAATTCAACGAATCTACCTACCACACCCTGTGCCCGCAGTATCTGCACCACCTGCAACACCAAGTCGGTGGCGGTTATGCCCTCGCGCATTTTTCCGATCAGTTCGAAACCCACGACGTCAGGAATCAGCATTGAGATTGGCTGTCCGAGCATGGCAGCTTCCGCTTCGATGCCGCCAACTCCCCAGCCCAGAACACCGAGGCCATTGATCATGGTGGTGTGGCTATCGGTCCCTACCAGAGTGTCGGGGTAGGCGAAGAGACCCTGTTGACCGGGTTGCTGCCATACGACCTGGGCCAGGTACTCCAGGTTGACCTGGTGACAGATGCCGGTGCCCGGGGGTACCACCCTGAAATTGTCGAACGCTCCCTGGCCCCATTTCAGAAATTGGTAGCGCTCGTGATTACGCTGCATCTCCAGGGCGACGTTCTGCTCGAACGCTTTGCTGGTGGCGAACTTATCGATGCTCACTGAGTGGTCAATGACCAGGTCCACCGGCGACAGCGGGTTGATCTTTTGGGGATCAATGCCGCGCTTGACCAGGGCGTCGCGCATGGCAGCAAGATCTACCACGGCGGGCACTCCGGTAAAGTCCTGCATCAATACCCGCGTGGGGTGAAAGGCGATTTCCTGGTCGGAGCCATTACCAGCGCTGGCAGCCAGGGTCACGATATCCGGTGAGGTACAGCTAATACCGTCCTCATGGCGCAGCAGATTCTCGAGCAGGATCTTGCTGCACACCGGTAGCCGGCGCACCCCGTGGTGGCTCGCCAATTCGCCACCATTGACGGCGTAGTAGCAGTAGGTCTTGCCGTTTACCGCAAGCGTGGACAGGGTGTCGAATGAATTTAAGGATAATTCCATGATGGCAGTCCAGTTTAGACGGAATAAATCACAGTATAGAAGATAAATCTGCTCCTTGCTTTCACTGGCATCATGGGGTGCCGACCCAGCAGTTGTCGAAATGTCTCCACCTACAACTCCAGAATAAGAGATAGGAAATCCAACCGCCCGGCGACGGGTGGTGAAGCATCGGGCGGTGGTGGTTCGGGACTCAGGTCCGCAGCGCGCCTGCGCCGAGGACCCGGACAGCCTTTTTGCAGATGGGCATCGACCGCTCAATGGAGTCACCAGACAACAGGCCAAGGCTAAAGACCAGACAACTTGGGCGCCAAGGAAAGACAATTCAGCCAGGGTGGGGGCATGGCGGATTCCCGCTGGCGAACGACCGCCGTGGGTGGTATCCGTGGGCGGCATCCGTTGGCGGCATCGCCGACAGGGGTCAGTGTGGTCTTGGGATTGTCGCGCTAGCGAGCGGGGCGGTTGTAAGTGTGGTCAGTCCCTGCTCATCCCAGCCGAGTGGTCGGGCATCCTCCATAACGCCCCACGCAATCCTGCAGCCGGCTGGCCGGGGTCTTTTGGATGCGGGCCAGCAATTGCCATGACACCGCGTCCAGCCCGAAGCGGCGCCGGAGTTCCCTTTCCATATAGAGCGTCAAGTGGGCAGTCATTTCGGCATCGGCCTCGGCTCGGTGATAGCGGCCAGTGACCGGCAACCGGGCAAAATCGACCAGGGTGCCGAGCTTGTGATTGGGTGCCTGGGGCAGGATGCGCCGGGCCAGTAGCATTGAGCAGATAAAATCCTGCTGGCGGTTATGCCCAATCGCGGCCAGCTCCGCATCCCAGAACTTTTTGTCGAAGGAGGCGTTGTGGGCCACCAGGGGATAATCACCGACGAAGTCCGCGACTTCCGCCATCACCTGCCGTGCCGGAGGCGCCTGGCGCACCATGGCGGTGGTGATGCCGGTCAGTTCGGTGATGAACCAGGGTACCGACACCCCGGCATTCATGAGGCTCTGATAGCGTTCGCCGATCTGGCCATCGCGGATGATGATGGCGGCAATCTCGGTGGCCCGCGCCCCGTAACCCGGTGACATGCCGGTGGTCTCAAAGTCGATAACGGCAACTGCTTCCAATCGATTTCTCCGGGATATCCAGGACTTATTTCCTTCCGTCAGTAGCTTACCACCCCTACCGAGACCGCGCCGCCATCCCCTACTCCAGCAGCGCCTTGAACAAGGCATCGCGGGCGTCCCCGTAATAGACCACCGTCACCCGCGTGGCGAGATCATCATCCAGTTCCACCAACTGCTTGCGGCAGGTCACGGGCATCAGCAGGGTCTTAGCGCCCTTGTCGGCGGCGGCCTCGACGATGGCGACGGCGTTGTAGAGGGGCTCGATGGACCCCCCCAGGTTGAGCCCGCCGATCACCATGAGGCCACCCGCGAGGCTTTTCTCCAGGAGGGCGGAACAGAGGGCCAGGAGGGCGCCAACCCCCGTGGCGGCACCCGATTTACTGGCGTCGAAGGCGCGTAACTGGACCGAGAACTCGTGAGACCGGGGATCGCGGTCCCCCACCAGTTGCCTGGCGCGGGTGTAGAGGTTCTGCTCCGCGCAGCGCAGGCTCTCCTTGAAGGCCGCCGGCGGCGGCAGGGGACCCAGCAGGTGGCCGATGCGCTGCTGGTGGGCCTGCGTTCGTGGCTGTGCACCAGGACGTCCTCGATGCGGACGTCCTTGAGGCGCAGGCTCGGCAATTCGGCGACGAAGCAGTCGTTCCTGGCGTCCAGCCGGGCGGTGATCAGGGCGATGAGTTTGACCCGGCCCTGCTCCTTGGCGCGGGCCTTGAACAGCTCCTCCTCCCCGGCCGCACCGTGCGGCTGGCGAGCTGGCGCTGCACGATTTCCAGCCCCTCCTGGATCTCCGCCTCGTCGGTGCTGGAGCAGTAGCGTCCGAGCAGGAACTCACCCACATAGGTCGGCACCGGATACTGGTGGCCCTTGAAGCGGCGCACCAGGTCCTTGCGGACGATGAAGCCATCGAAGGCCTGGGCGGCAAGCTGGTCGAGCGCGTCGAGCTGCATGGATCAATCTCCCCCGCGTGACAGGCCCGCCCCGTGCAGCGCGTCAATGGCGTAGCACCGTACAAGCGGCGCCTGCGCGGCCGCTGCCCCGGCGCGGGACCCAAGGCGCGAACCGGGGCGGTGGCATTCAGCCATCGGTTTGGCGCCTCGCTCAATCCGCATCCCCGCTTCCATGTCGTCGTCATCGACGGTGTTTTCGAGCCTGATCCCGAGCGCGGCGCACGCGTCATCGCAGCGGAGGAACTGGACGCGGCAGACGCCGCAGCGGACCAGACCCAGGTCCGTCGCCGCATCCCCCCGCCCAGCCGGCGCCGGCCTACGAGTACGACCAACGGGTGACTTAGTAGCGGGCCGCCCAGGGCTGCCGGACAGGCTGATGCTGGCCGTGCGAAGCCTGCTGCTTTCCCCCTTTTTCCTACCGCAAAAAGGCCGCAAAAAGCCATCTCCCACCCCCACGCCAGGCCGACTGGGGGCGTACCGAACACCCCCGAGAGGCTTCGACCACGCCTTGACACCCATCTGGGGCTATAGGATACTCCTGCGTAGGCGGTTGGATTTCCTATCCTTTATCCTTTATCCTTTCAACACCATCATGCACATGGGCGAGATGCTGGAGCGTACCGGCCGTGACCTGGGGTTGGGCGACCCCGTCTTCCTCAAGGCCGAGTCCATCGAGTTCTGTAGCGCCGGCCTGTCTCACAGGATGACC
>JBFZDM010000048.1:0-2747 GCA_041307365.1 Chromatiaceae bacterium
TTCACGAGCAACCCCAGCCAGTTGACGGCGATCCACTCCGCCGCGCCCGTCTTCCAGAGGCAGAAGCCGATGGACATGGCGCCGGAGAAGAGGAGGATGATGTTCCAGGGGATCTCCTCCAGGTCCTTGACCGTCAAGACACCGAGGATGAAAAAGAGCAAGGTCGAGACCAGGATGAGGGCGGCGCGATCGATGGGTTGCAGGGCGGGCACCACTGACTTGAGGGACATGACCACCACCACGCCGAGGACGAGCAGGAGCACGGTCCACTCCTTGGTGGTCATGGGGCCCAGGGAGGCGGACAGCCTCGCCACCTTGTCCCGCAGGCCAGGAATGGTCGCCTTCTCCGGCTTCATGAAAATCTTGAGATAGAGCCAGATGATGAAGACCATGGCCCAACCGATAACAAACATATAGAGGGTGAGTTCGAAGAAGGTGATCTCCTGGCCGGTGAACTCGGTGTACATGCCCGCGGCCGCCGGGCCACGGGCGGCTCCCAGAAAGGTGACGATACTGCCGGCGCCGGCCGCGTAGGCCATGCCGATGAAGAGCGACTTGCCAAAGTTAGTGGTCTTCTCGCCCTCGCCATAGAGGGCATAGATGGCAAGGAGAATGGGGAACATGGTCGCCGCCACGGCGGTATGGGCCATCAAGTGGGCCAGGGCGGCGGTGACCACCAGGGCGCCGAGGAGGATCATGTCCGTGCGCTCTCCCGCCACCAACAGCATCCTGTAGGCGATGCGCCGGGTCAGCCCGGACTTGGTGAAGGCCAGGCCGATGACGATGGAACCGAAGATGAACATGACCGAGGGGTCCATGAAGTCGCGGAAGGCCTCCTTGGCCGGGCGGATCAGGAACAGGGCCTGAAAGACGCCGATGGCGATGGCGGTGATGCCGATGGGGATGACCTCGAAGACCCACCAGATGCCCGCCATCAAAAAGAGACCGATGGCCGCCTTGCCTTCGTGGGAGAGCACGAACTCCTTGCCAGAGGGGTCGATGGCCACCGACCAGGGATCCGAGTAGTAGATGACCAGGAAGACCGCCAGTCCAAAGAGTAAAATCAGGGTCTTCTTGATGTCCAGGTGAAACTTGTCCACATGGACCGTCGTGGGATGATGATGAGTCTCGTCAGTCATGGAGCACCGCCTTGGCTACTTCGTCGAATACATCGGTGATACGCGCCACGCCCACCAGCCGGTCGCCATCGACCACGGGCAGGATATTGAAATGGTGAGTGAACATGAGATAGGCCGCGGTGGTCAGGGGATCATCGGCACTGACCGTCATCGTCACTGGGGCCATGTAGTCTTTGACCCGCCGCTGGGCCGCCTCCGGGCACTGCTTTTCACAGGTATCGGCCCAGATCATGGTCAGGGCGGCGAATTCCGGATGCAGTCCCTCCGCGTGGTGGGGCAGCTCCTCGCTCAGGAGATAGTCCGGCATCAAGCCATGCAGCAGATCCCGGGGGCGCAGGATCCCCACCAGTTCATCCTGATCATCGACCACCAGGACATGTCGGAACCTCTGTCCATCCGCGTAGCCTTCCTTCAAGGCCCTGAAGGCATCCTGAAAAGTATTGTTTTCCCCGATACAGGGGTAATCGGACAGCGGGACAAGAATCTCTCGCACGCGATTGCCGAGTGACATGGCGTTCTCCGGGCGGTCTAGGGTGGCAGGATGAAATCGACGGATTGCGAAATGTAACACACCGGTAAAGCGGGCTCCAGGGAACCGCGCATTAGGTGCCGGAGCGGGCTTTGCGAGCATCACCCCGCCGCTGACCCGGGGTTGGCTATTCGCCGAGACGATCAGTGGTTGAAGCGCTTCAACTTGCGCCAAAGGGAGACGCGGTCGATGCCGAGCATCTGGGCGGCATGGGTCTGGTTGCCATTGGCCTCGTCGAGGACCCAGAGGATGTATTCCCGCTCCTGTTCGTCCAGGGTGGGGACGCGGCCTTCCTTGCGGCGAAAGGCGCGGACGCTGAGCTGGCGCAGTTCGTCGGGGAGGTGGGCGGCCTCGATGTGGTCGCCGTGACAGAGGGCGACGCCGCGCTCGACGACGTTCTCCAGTTCACGCACATTGCCGGGCCAGTCGTGGGCCTTGAGCAGGGCCATCGCCTCTTCGGAGAAGTCATGGATATCCTTGCCCATGAGGGGCGCGAAGCGAGCGAGGAAATGCTGGGCGAGCAGGGGTATGTCCTCGCGCCGCTCGGACAATGGCGGAAGGTGGAGATTGACGACGTTCAGGCGAAACCAGAGATCCTGGCGAAAGCGCCCGTCGGCGACCCAGGCGCGGATGTCGCGGTTGCTGGCGGCGATGAAGCGCACATCCACCTTAAGGGGCCGGGTCGAGCCTAGTGGCAGGACTTCGCGCTCCTGAATGACGCGTAACAGCTTGACCTGCATAGTGGAGGACATCTCGGTGACCTCATCGAGGAATAGCGTGCCGCCATCGGCCGCCGCGATCAGGCCCTGCTTGCCGACGGCGCCGGTGAAGGCGCCCCTTTCGTGGCCAAAGAGTTCGTTGGCGAGAAGTTCCTCGTTGAAGGCGCCGCAATTGATGGCCATGAAGGGGCCCTCTGGGCGGGCGCCATGTTCGTGGAGATAGCGGGCGATGAGTTCCTTGCCGGTGCCGGAGTCACCGGTGAGCAGAACATTGCAGCCAGAGGGGGCGATCTGGCGGGCCATGTGGAGCAGTTTGTGCATGGCGCCGTCCCGCGTCACCAGGCGAGTCCGCCCCTGGAT
>JBFZDM010000051.1:0-2699 GCA_041307365.1 Chromatiaceae bacterium
TCCAGGAGACGGATGCCGTAAATGACGCCGGAGGAGCCGGAGATGCCGATGACAAGGCGCATGGGAGTTTCCTTGATAACGAATCGTTCGGTCGATGCCTGGAGCCGGCCAGCCACTGGCCAAGCCTAACGGCTAGGTACGCCGGCGGCCAGGCGCCAGAAAAAGGCGGCGATCGAAGGGCGGCGAATATTGGCCGCCACGCCAACTATTGGCCTGATAGGAGATTAGTCCAAGGCCCCAGCGCCGGACTCGGCGCCATCACCCATCAGCCATCGCCGGGTCCCTGCATGGGGTCGGGCCCCGGGCGCGGGAAGCGCAGTTCCCGGGGGTAGGGAAACACGTCCTCCCAGACCCCGCTGGCCGTTGTCTGCTGGCGTTGTCGCCAATAGCGGTAGTCAAAGAGTTCCGGGTGGGTTTCGTCGAGGATACGGCGCAGGGCCGGGTTGTTGGTGAGAAAGGTGGGGAATTCTTCCGGGAACACATCCCGGGGGCCCACTGTGTACCAGGGTTCGGCGCTCATCTCGTCCTCCAGGGTGCGGGCCTGGGGGATCTTGCGGAAATTGCACTCGCCGAGGTAACAGACCTCGTCATAGTCGTAAAACACCACCCGGCCATGGCGGGTGACCCCAAAGTTCTTGAACAGCAAGTCCCCAGGGAAGATGTTGACCCCCATAAGCTGCTTGAGAGCCAGACCCCAGTCATCGAGCACGGCGCGCTGCTCGGCTGGGCTGGCTTGTGCCAGGTAGAGGTCGAGGGGGATCATGCGGCGCTCGATATAGAGATGGCGCAGCACCAGCATTTCCCCCTCCATTTCCAGCAGGGAGGGCACCTCCATCCGCAGTTCCTGGAGCAGTTCGGGGGAGAAACGGTGAAGCGGGAACGCCACGTCGGAGAACTCCAGGGTGTCCGCCATGCGCCCCACCCGGTCATGGCGCTTGACCTGTTGATAGCGCTGCTTCACCAACTCCCGGGTGACGTCCTTGGGGGGCGGGAAGCGGTCCCGGATCAGCTTGAATACATAGGGATAGGATGGCAGGGTGAACACCAGCATGACCAGGCCACGGGTGCCGGGGGCGATGCGGAAGGTGTCTTCCGAATTGGCCAGGTGGTCGAGAAAGTCCCGGTAAAACTCGTTCTTGCCCTGCTTCTGGAAGCCAATGCTCATGTACAGCTCGGCAAGGGACTTGCCAGGCATCAGGCTGTGAAGAAAATCCACGGTGGCCGCCGGCACCGGGGTCTTCGCCATGAAATAGGCCCGGGTGAAGCTGAACACCGCCTCCATTTGGTCCCGGCTGGTGAGCAAGGTGTCGGCGAAGATGGCGCCATCCTCGTTGTTGACCAGGGGTACCAGAAAGGGCTGGCATTCGGCACCCTTGACCACCCGTCCGATCAGGTAGGCCGCCTTGTTGCGGTAGAAGGGGGATTCCAGCACATCGATGCGCACATCATCCAGAGGTTGGGCGCCGAGGGGGCTGCGGGCCCGGAAGGCGGCGATGATGAGCTGGGTATCCCGCTGAATGTCCTCGTATGGGAGGGTGAAATAAAAGGCGGAGAGGATCTCCCAGACACAGTGCTCGAGCCCCCCATCCCGGGGATGGAAGGACATATGGACCCGGTAGCGGGTGGCCAGATCCTGGCGGTCCACGCTGGAGGCCAGGAAGATGTTGGCATTGTTGTAATACTTGCGTTCGAATAACCAGCAGAACACAGAGTTGTAGAAGGTCTCCGCCAGCTCGGGCCGGCCATGGCGGGCGAGAAGTTGCAGATAGGCCTGCTTGACCTCCTGCCACAGGGGCTCGTCCAGGTGATCGATGCCAAAGGCAAAGCGCACCTTGTCGATGGTCTCGCCGACCCGCAGGTCGTAGAAACTGATGCGCTTGGCGGAGGCCTCGCGCACGGATTCCCAGTCGGCCCGCTCGAAACGCTGGCGGGCGGAGCTGGTAATCTCCTGGAAAAAGGAATAATGCCGGTCGAAACCGGTCAGGATGGACCGGGCGATCTGGTGTGCCCGTTCTTGCAGGTCGTTTCCCATAAACCTTCTTTTCCTTCACATGGTGGCCAAGGGCGTTCCCCTGGCATCCGGGACGGATCTTCCATGGGCGACCTTGGTGGGGATGCCCAGCGGCAATGGCGCCTGGTACTATCCCGACTAATTTCCGAGAAATTTTGGTTATTTTTTGGTGTAACCGATTTTTCCGAACCTCACCATTGATAATCTCAAACTTATATATTGAAATTTTGGACTTTATTTCCTGACTTATTTACTACAGTTTGTTGCACTGCACAAAGCAAGGGGCCTCCAGAGCCCTACCCAAAGAATTCCGGCACCTTCCCCAGGAGACCCCCCATGTCAGCCGCCCAGATCCTTGCCCCCATGCCCTCCCCCTTTCAGGAGGTCCTCACCCCCGAGGCCATCGACTTCCTGGTGGACCTGGAGAGCCGCTTCGGTCCGCGCCGCCGGGAACTCCTGGCCGAGCGGGTTGCCCGTCAGCGCCGTCTGGACGCCGGCGAGTCCCTGGACTTCCTGACCAGCACCGCCGAGATTCGCGCCGGGGACTGGCGGGTGCGCCCTGCCCCGGCCGATCTCCAGGACCGTCGGGTGGAGATCACCGGGCCGGTTGACCGCAAGATGGTCATCAACGCCCTCAACTCGGGCGCCAAGTGCTTCATGGCCGACTTTGAGGACGCCCACGGCCCTA
>JBFZDM010000061.1:0-6719 GCA_041307365.1 Chromatiaceae bacterium
GCCGTTCGGTCATCGTGGTGGGCCCCAAGCTGAAACTGCACCAGTGTGGCCTGCCCAAGCGCATGGCCTTGGAGCTGTTCAAGCCCTTCGTATATGGCAAGCTCCAGCTACGCGGCCTGGCTACCACTATCAAGGCTGCCAAGAAAATGGTGGATCGCGGTGCCGCCGAAGTTTGGGATACCCTGGAAGATGTCATCCGCGAGCACCCAGTCATGCTCAACCGCGCCCCGACCCTGCACCGCCTAGGTATTCAGGCCTTCGAACCCGTGCTCATCGAGGGCAAGGCCATCCAACTCCACCCGCTGGTCTGTACCGCCTTCAACGCCGACTTCGACGGCGACCAGATGGCGGTGCATGTGCCCCTGTCCCTAGAGGCGCAAATCGAGGCCCGCGCACTCATGATGGCCTCCAACAATATCCTCTCGCCCGCCAACGGCGAGCCCATCATTGTGCCGTCCCAGGATGTGGTGCTGGGTCTCTACTATATGACCCGCGAGCGGGCCGGCGTGGCGGGCGAGGGCAGCATTTTCTCCAACATCGACGAGGCCAGGCGCGCCTATGAGACTGGCAACGCTGACCTGCACGCCCGGGTCAAGGTCCGCATCCGTGAGGTCGCGATCAAGGACCAGGGCGAGCGCGTGCCCCAGATTTCCCTTAAGGACACTGTCCTGGGCCGCGCTCTGGTTTATGAGATCGTGCCCGAGGGCCTGCCCTTCGCGCTGGTGGATCAGGCCCTGGGCAAGCGCCAGATCTCGCGTCTCATCAACACCTGTTACCGCACCCTGGGCCTCAAGGAGACCGTGGTCTTCGCCGACCAGGTCATGTACCTGGGCTTCCGCATGGCCACCCGCTCCGGCGTCTCCATCGGCCTGGAGGACATGGCGGTGCCGGAGGAGAAACCGGGCATTCTGGTGGAGGCGGAGCGCCAGGTGAAAGAGATCGAGCAGCAATACGCCTCTGGTCTGGTCACCAACGGCGAGCGTTACAACAAGGTCATCGACATCTGGTCCCACACCAACGACCTAGTGGCCAAGGCCATGATGGGCAAGCTGGGCAAGGAAACGGTAACCGACATCAAGGGCCAGACGGTTCAGCAAGACTCCTTCAATTCCATCTACATGATGGCGGACTCGGGCGCCCGCGGTTCTGCCGCCCAGATTCGCCAGTTGGCGGGCATGCGCGGCCTCATGGCCAAGCCCGATGGCTCCATCATCGAGACCCCCATCACGGCCAACTTCCGCGAGGGGCTGAACGTCATCCAGTACTTCATCTCCACCCACGGCGCCCGCAAGGGCCTGGCGGATACGGCGCTCAAGACCGCCAACTCGGGTTACCTGACCCGGCGCCTGGTCGATGTAGCCCAGGACATGGTGGTGTTGGAGCCCGACTGTGGTACCGAGCGCGGCCTGTTGATGACGCCCATTATCGAGGGCGGCGATGTGGTCGAGGCATTGCGCGAGCGTATTCTTGGCCGTGTCGTGGCCACGGACGTCTATCGCCCCGGCAGCGACGAACTGATCTGCCCTGCTGGCACCCTCCTTGATGAGCAGTCAGTGGTGGCAATGGAGCTTGCCGGCATCGACCAGGTGCGGGTGCGTTCACCCATCACCTGCGAGGCCCGTACCGGTGTTTGCGGCCAGTGTTATGGCCGCGACCTGGCGCGCGGGCATCGTGTCAACATGGGCGAGGCAGTGGGTGTCATTGCCGCCCAGTCGATTGGTGAACCGGGTACCCAGTTAACCATGCGCACCTTCCATATTGGTGGCGCCGCATCGCGCGCGGCGGCGGTCAACAGTATCGAGATCAAGTCTACCGGCACCGTGCGTCTGCACAACCTCAAGGTGGTCCGTCACCAAAACGGCCACCTAGTGGCCGTGTCGCGCTCCGGTGAACTCTCTGTCGTCGATGACTTGGGCATGGAGAAGGAGCGCTACAAACTGCCCTATGGCGCAACCTTGCGTATTGCCGATGGCGATGAGGTACTCGGCGGGCAGGTATTGGCGACCTGGGATCCCTTCACCCACCCAGTTGTGACAGAGGTGGCCGGTCGGCTGCGCTTCGACTCTTTCATCGAAGGCGTCACAGTGCAGAAGGAGACCGACGAGGTCACAGGCCTGACCTCCCTGATCGTCATTGATCCCAAGCAGCGTCCCGCCGCCGGCAAGGACCTTCGCCCCATGGTCAAGCTGCTAGATGAAAATGAACAGGAACTTAACATTGTTGGCACCGAGATACCTGCACGCTACTTCCTGCCCGCAGGCGCTATCGTTGGTGTATCCGATGGCGCCGATGTCGGCGTAGGCGACGTCCTGGCGCGCATTCCGCAAGAGTCGAGCAAGACCCGTGACATCACTGGCGGTCTGCCCCGGGTCGCAGACCTTTTCGAGGCGCGCAGGCCTAAGGAACCGGCGCTCTTGGCGGAGGCCTCGGGTACGATCAGCTTTGGCAAAGACACCAAGGGCAAGCAGCGCCTCATCATCACCACCGACGAGGGCGAGCAGATCGAGGAGTTGATCCCCAAATGGCGCCACGTCAATGTGTTCGAGGGTGAGCGCGTGGAGCGGGGGGAGATTGTCTCCGATGGCGAACTCAACCCTCACGACATCCTGCGCCTCAAGGGCGTCACCCAACTTGCCGAATACTTGGTGAAGGAGATCCAGGATGTCTATCGGCTCCAGGGCGTCAAGATCAACGACAAGCACATCGAGGTCATCGTCAGACAGATGCTGCGAAAGGGCGAGATCCTCGACGCCGGCGATACCCGGCTGCTGCGAGGCGAGCAGGCTGAACTGAGCCAAGTGCTGCTGGAGAACGAGCGGGTCCGCGCAGAGGGCCGGCATCCGGCCCGCTATGAGCCGCTTCTGCTTGGCATCACCAAGGCATCCCTGGCCACCGAGTCCTTCATCTCAGCCGCTTCCTTCCAGGAGACCACCCGTGTCCTTACTGAGGCGGCGGTGCGTGGCTCCACGGATCGCCTCGGGGGGCTCAAGGAGAACGTCATCGTCGGCCGCCTCATCCCCGCCGGCACCGGCCTGGCCTACCACAAGGAGCGTCGCCGCAAGCGGCGTGAGGAACGGGAGCTGGAGGCTGAGGCCGGTGGCGCCAAGATCGAGATGGCTACCGCCGAGGTGGAGGAGGCCATCAAGGAGGCCCTCAGCAACGCCGCTTCCGATTGACCTGGCCAGGCGAACCGTGCGTCGGCGGGGGGGGCCAGGGCCCCGCCGGCGGACTCGTGGTCCTGCAGAGTCACCAGGGGCTATGTCACGGTGTTGACATGATCACTGGTCAAACCTATACTTCCGCGTCTTAGCCAAGCCGGCCCCCTGGCCGGCTTGAATTTTTCCTGAATCAGGCGATGGCGCCAAGGCAGTGCGCCAATTCCCGGGTTTTTACGCGAAGGCGCTAAGGCGCCGCTGGAGAGCGTTTGCATGACAACCATCAATCAGTTGGTCCGCAAGCCGCGTAAGCGTCAGGTGGCCAAGAGCAATGTGCCGGCGCTGGAAGAATGCCCACAGAAGCGTGGCGTCTGCACACGCGTCTATACCACGACGCCCAAGAAACCGAACTCGGCCTTACGCAAGGTAGCCCGCGTGCGCCTAACCAACGGTTTCGAGGTGACTTCCTACATTGGGGGCGAGGGCCACAATCTGCAGGAGCACTCGGTGGTCCTTATCCGGGGCGGGCGCGTCAAGGACTTGCCAGGCGTGCGTTACCATACGGTGCGCGGCACCCTGGATACCTCGGGCGTGGACAAGCGCCGCCAAGGTCGCTCGAAGTATGGCGCCAAGCGCCCGAAGAAGTGATCGCCAGTCGATTTTTAGAGGTCGGAGCCTTTACTCATGCCCAGAAGACGCATTGTCGCCCGCCGTCAGGTCTTGCCAGACCCTAAGTTCGGTAGCGATCTCCTCGCTAAGTTCGTCAACATGCTCATGGAAGATGGCAAGAAGTCCGTCGCCGAGCGCATCATGTATGGCGCCTTGGAAACCATGGCGAACCGCAAGGGGGGAGAGCCGCTTAACCTGCTCGATCAGGCCATGGAAAATGTGCGCCCCGTGGTGGAGGTAAAGTCCCGACGCGTTGGTGGCGCCACTTACCAGGTCCCTGTCGAGGTGCGGCCAGCGCGCCGCAACTCACTGGCCATGCGATGGCTCATTGATGCTGCCCGAAAGCGTTCCGAGAAATCAATGGCCCTGCGGTTGGCGGGAGAATTGATGGACGCGGCGGATTCCCGCGGTACGGCGGTGAAAAAGAAGGAAGACACCCACCGCATGGCAGAGGCTAACAAGGCCTTCTCCCACTACCGCTGGTGAGGGGGCGCGGCGGCCTAGGAGATCTTGGGACAGGTTTAAGTTGACCTCCCCGTGGCGCGTGTAACCCCCATCGAACGGTATCGCAATGTGGGCATCATGGCTCACATCGACGCAGGAAAGACGACGACCACGGAACGGGTCCTCTATTACACCGGCGTCTCGCACAAGCTTGGCGAGGTGCATGATGGCGCCGCGACCATGGACTGGATGGAGCAGGAACAGGAGCGAGGTATCACCATTACCTCCGCTGCCACCACCTGCTTTTGGAAGGGGATGGATTCCCGCCGCCCGGAGTATCGGATCAACATCATCGATACGCCGGGGCATGTGGATTTCACGATCGAGGTCGAGCGATCGTTGCGAGTCCTCGACGGGGCCTGTGCGGTCTTCTGCGCCGTAGGAGGCGTGGAACCACAGTCGGAGACGGTGTGGCGCCAGGCCGATAAGTATCGGGTGCCACGAATCGCCTTCGTAAACAAGATGGATCGAGTGGGCGCCGACTTCCTGCGGATAGTTGGACAGGTGAATGCTAGGCTTGGCGGGTGCGCTGTCCCTATCCAACTCCCCATCGGCGCCGAGGAAGGCTTCAGGGGTGTGGTGGACTTGGTGTCCATGCGGGGCCTGATCTGGGACGAAGCAAGCCGAGGTATGCGCCACGAGGTCGTGGAGGTACCTAAGGCAATGCTGGCGGAATGCCAGCATTGGCGCGAAAACCTGGTCGAAGCCGCCGCTGAGGGCTGCGAGGCCTTGCTCAATAAGTACCTTGAGCAGGGCAGACTCGATGAGGACGAGATCCGGGCGGGTCTGCGGATCCGTACCCTGAAGAGCGAAATCGTGCCCATGTTGTGCGGCTCGGCCTTCAAAAACAAGGGCGTGCAGGCAATGTTGGATGCCATCATCGACTACATGCCCTCGCCCCTGGATGTACCACCGATCCGGGGCATGCTGAACGAGGCGGGGGGCAGGGAAGGCGAGCGGCCTGCGTCGGACGAGGCTCCTTTCGCCGCCCTGGCGTTCAAGATCGCCACGGACCCCTTCGTGGGGACCCTGACCTTCTTCCGGGTCTATTCGGGGGTGCTGAAGGCTGGCGATGCCGTCTTCAACCCCGGCAAGGGTAAGAAGGAGCGCATCGGGCGCATCTTGCAGATGCACGCAAACGATCGCGCCGAGATCAAAGAGGTTCGAGCCGGTGATATCGCTGCGGCGGTTGGGCTCAAGGACGTGACCACGGGGGATACCCTGTGCGATCAGACCCAGATCATCCAGCTGGAGCGTATGGAGTTCCCTGAGCCGGTGATCTCGATAGCGGTGGAACCCAGGTCCAAGGCGGACCAGGAGAAGATGAGCGTCGCCCTGGGCAAGCTGGCCCAGGAGGATCCCTCCTTCCGGGTACGGACGGACGCGGAATCCGGGCAGACCATCATCTCCGGCATGGGCGAACTGCACCTGGAGATAATCGTCGATCGGATGAGGCGGGAGTTCTCGGTGGATGCCAACGTGGGCCCGCCCCAGGTTAGTTACCGCGAGACCATCGGCAGCAAGGTCGAACAGGAAGGACGCTTTGTCCGGCAGTCTGGTGGACGGGGCCAGTTCGGTCACGTCTTCCTGCGGATCGAACCCCAGGAGCCGGGGGCGGGTTACGCCTTCGTTAACGAGGTTGTCGGCGGGGTGGTTCCCAGGGAGTACATACCGGCGGTGGACAAGGGTGTCCAGGAGGCCATGACTGGTGGAATTGTCGCCGGCTACCCGGTGGTGGATGTTAAAGTCACCCTCTACGACGGCTCCTATCACGAGGTTGATTCGAGTGAGATGGCCTTCAAAATCGCCGGTTCCATGTGCTTTAAGGAAGGAGCACGCAAGGCGAGGCCGCGTTTACTCGAACCCCTGATGCGGGTCGAAGTGGTGACGCCCGAGGAATACATGGGCGACGTGATCGGCGACCTCAGCAGACGACGGGGCATGATTCACGGCCTGGACGACGCGGCCTCGGGAAGGGTCATCAGGGCTGAGGTGCCCTTGGCGGAGATGTTCGGTTATGCTACCGATCTGCGCTCGGCCACTCAGGGACGCGCCACCTATAGCATGGAATTTGCGAAATACCACGAGGTGCCGGCGAGTATCGCCGATGCCATCGCCAAGACACACTAACGAGCATATTTAGGGTAGATCGGGATGTCCAAAGCCAAATTCGAACGTAAGAAGCCGCACGTCAACGTTGGGACGATCGGGCACGTGGACCATGGCAAGACCACGCTGACGGCCGCCATCACCAAGGTCATGGCCGCCAAATACGGTGGAGAAGTCAAGGCCTTTGACCAGATCGACAACGCCCCCGAGGAGCGCGCCCGTGGCATCACCATTGCCACCGCCCATGTTGAATACGAGAGTGCCGTGCGCCACTACGCGCAT
>JBFZDM010000080.1:0-3575 GCA_041307365.1 Chromatiaceae bacterium
AAAAACTGTTGGGGATTTCAGACTATTCTAATATTCTATCTCCCCACGGACGGCCCACAAGAAGCCGCCGCTTGCTGCAACCCGATCCCACGTTCACGAGAGAGAATCCACAGGAACAAGCTTGCTCCCGTCGTCGCCGTCGCCGCCCTGCTGGGCGTTTCCGCTTCCGCTTCCGCCTTCTGGGGGGGTGGCCCCTGGGGGGGTGGGCCTGGCTATGGCAACAACTCCAGCGACTGGTGGAAAGACATGTTCGGTGATGGCTATGGCGATTTCGACATGAGCATGTCCGGCGGTGGCCGGGGCGCTGGCCGTGGCTATAACCGCTATCGCGATTACTACGGCTATGGTTATGCCCCCTACGGCTACGGCGCTCCTTATGGCTATGGCGCCCCTTACGGCGCCCCCTACGGCATGCCCTATGCCCCGCCCGCGCCCCCGGCCGCTCCCGCCGCCGAGGCTAAGTAAAGGGCCGCCCGCGGCCTGTGAGCCAGGGGCGGGACCCAAGGGAGTGCATTCGCACGGGGCCGTGCCCCGTCGTGCCGGTCAGGCGGGGGCGTCTGGTTTGATCGCTGCCCACGCCGTCCGGTGCGGCTCTTGCCGTTTCGGCGCCGCTGGAAGGGTGTGAGCCAGGCAGCGGTATCGCCTTGGCAAGTTCCTTCCTCCGGCGCCACCCTCCCTTCCCCGCAACAACCCCCGAGCAGAAGTGCTCGGGGGTTGTTGCGTGGGGGCGGAAGATGTTGCCGCGCCGGCCTTCCGCTTCAATGCAATAACCCACATCGCCGGTACCAGCCGGCAGGTCGGCGGGGTGAGGCAGGCGGACCGGTCGCAATCGTGTTGCAATAGGTAAGCCCCACCGTAACCGCCGAACGCGTCCTGAACCGAGAACACCATGCGATCTCCCCCGCCCGACCTTCCGCGGCGGCCCGCGACCCGCAATCTCAAGCCCCTTCTGCGCCTGCTGGGCTTCGTGCGGCCCCACCTGGGGCGCGTGCTGCTGGCCGTTCTGGCCCTCCTGGTGGCCGCCGGGGCCGTGCTGGCCTTCGGCCAGGTGATCCGCGAGGTGGTGGATACCGGGCTCAAGACCGGTTCCGAGGCCGCCCTCAACCGCTCCCTCATGCTCTTCCTCGCGGTGGTGCTGACCATGGCCGGGGCCATCCTGGCGCGGTCCTATCTGCTTGGTTGGATCGGCGAGCGGGTCATCGCCGATATCCGCGCGGCGGTCTTTGGCCGGGTTCTGGGGCTGGATGTGGGCTTCTTCGAGACGACGCGCACCGGAGAGATCATCACCCGCCTGACCTCCGACACCACCCTGCTGCAGACCGTGGTGGGCTCGACCCTGGCCATGGCCCTGCGCTCCTCGCTGCTGGTCATCGGCGGGCTCGTCATGCTGGCCCTCACCAGCCCCCAGTTGACCGGACTGGTCCTCCTGGGCACGCCCCTGGTGGTCCTGCCCCTGTGGCTGCTCGGCTACCGCCTGCGCCGCCTGTCCCGCGCCAGCCAGGACCGCGTCGCCGACGTCGGCGCCTATGTGGACGAGGTGCTCCACGCCATCCGCACCGTCCAGTCCTTCTGTCACGAAGCCATCGATCGGGAACGCTACCGCCAGCGGGTGGAGGCGGCCTTCGGCACCGCCCTGCGCCGCGCCCTCCTCGGCGCCGCCCTCGGTGCCATCGCGACGGCCCTGACCTTCGGCGCCATCGGCGTCGTCCTGTGGGTCGGCGGGCGCGAGGTGCTGGCCGGGCGACTGAGCGGGGGTGAACTCTCCGCCTTCCTCTTCTACGCCGTGCTGGTGGCGAGTTCCATCGGCGGGCTGAGCGAAATCGCCGGTGAACTGCTGCGCGGCGCCGGGGCCAGCGAACGCTTGATGGAACTGCTGGCCACCGAGAGCCGCATTCGCGCCCCGGACCGGCCCCAGCCCTTGCCCCGGCCAGCCCAAGGGCGGATCGACATCCAGGATCTGGGCTTCGCCTACCCGGCTCATCCGGACCTCCAGGTAATCAAGGGCCTGTCCCTGGTGATCCAACCGGGGGAAAAGGTGGCCCTGGTCGGCCCCTCGGGGGCCGGCAAGACCACCCTGTTTCAACTCCTGCTGCGTTTCTATGACCCTCGGGAGGGTGCCCTGCGCTTCGATGGCGTGGACCTGCGCGACCTGGACCCCGGGGACTTGCGCCGCCAGATCGCCGTGGTCCCCCAGGACCCGGTGATCTTTGGCGCCGACGCCTGGGAGAACATCCGCTACGGCCTGGATCAAGTGTCCGACGCGGCGGTGCGCCGCGCCGCGGACGCCGCCCACGCCAGCGACTTCCTGGACCGGCTCCCGGACGGCTTCAACACCTTCCTGGGCGAGCGCGGGGTGCGTCTCTCCGGGGGCCAGCGCCAGCGCCTCGCCATCGCCCGGGCCATCCTCCGGAACCCGGTCCTGCTCTTGCTGGACGAGGCCACCAGCGCCCTGGACGCGGAAAGCGAGCGACTGGTGCAGTTGGCCCTGACGGAGCTGATGGAGGGCCGCACCAGCATCGTCATCGCCCATCGCCTGGCGACGGTGCGCCAGGTCGACCGCATCCTGGTGCTTGACCAGGGCGGCCTGGTGGCGGCGGGCACCCACGAGGAGTTGATGGGCCAGGGTGGACTCTACGCCCGCCTGGCATCACTCCAGTTTCGGGAGCAAGCCCACTAACCAGGTCGATCGGATCCCGTGAGGCAGGCCGGGCGCAGGGGTGCCAAGTCCGTGTCGGCTGGGCCGCGCCCTTCCGGTCCATGCCCAGGTGATGAGCCCCCTTACAAATAAAGCAGGATCGCGAAGTAGTGACTGACGCTCCCCGCCAGCACGAACAGGTGCCAGATCCCATGGCACCAGGGCCAGCGGTCATCGAGAGCGTAGAAGGCCACCCCCACAGTGTAGAAGAGCCCGCCCGCCGCCAGCCAAGCGAAGCCAGTTGGGGGCAGGGCGGCAAGGATGTCGTCCAGGGCCAGCACAATCAGCCAGCCCATCAACAGATAAACGAGGACCGACAGCAGGCGCCCGCCCCCACCCCGAACCGTGTCCATGACCATGCCGAAGATAGCCAGTGCCCAGACCCCGCCGAACAGCCACCAGCCCGTCTCGCCCTGCAGGGCCACCAGGGTGAAGGGCGTATAGGTGCCCGCGATCAGCAGATAGATCGCGTGATGATCAATGATCCGAAAGAACTTTTTCGCTTGACCGCGCAGGCTGTGGTAGAGGGTTGATGACAGGTAGAGAAGGAACAGCGTCACCCCGTAAACGGTGAAGCTGATGATCCGCGTCGTCCCACCCTCCACGCCGGCCAGGGTCACCATCACGGTGACGCCGATCAGGGCCAGGACGGCCCCGATCAGGTGGGTGATGCTATTGAAACGCTCGCCTGGGTACATACTGGTCCCCCCTCCATCGCAAAATATGTTTCGCCCGCTCATAAAAAACCCCCGAGCACTTCTGCTCGGGGGTTGTTGCGGGGAAGGGAGGGTGGCGCCGAAGGAAGGAACTTGCCAAGGCGATACCGCTGCCTGGCTCACACCCTTCCAGCGGCGCCGAAACGGCAAGAGCCGCACCGGAC
>JBFZDM010000423.1:0-3354 GCA_041307365.1 Chromatiaceae bacterium
TACGACTCCGGCTGAAGAAAGGGCTGCAGAAACCATGAGGAATTTCGGTCAGTGGGGGAAGGGCCTGCAGGAACAGGTTGCCCGGGGGGAAATGTCGATGGGCTCCGCCAATTTGATGCAACTGCCTGGTGTGAGGTCTCTGTTCACTGAACATGCGCCCGGGCGCGCCATAGTGAGGGAGGGGTTCCAAGATTTGTATGGCGGGATAAAGGCGACGGCTCAGGACTTCGGCAACAGGTTAGTGAACGCCGGCGGCATTGCAAAAGGTGCCTTGGAAGGAGCACATGGCGGCGTCGTGGGAACGCTGCGGGAAACTGTGCCGGGGCTGTCCCGGGTCATGGGGTCTCAAGGTGAATACACCGGGCCGGGTTTGCGGGAAATGCTCGGGGGCGGGGGGCCGGCCCCACAGACACCCGCTGGACCGCGCACCATCCCAGGGTTGGGCGCTCCTGGCGCGCCGCCGGCCACGCCGTATCCGGCAGGAGGTTTGCCAGGTCGCGTAGAAAGTCCGGACATGGGCCAATTAAGTCAACGACTGTCTCAGTCCCAATGGGTTACTCCTACCCGAGAAGATGAAATCACATTAGGCGGTAAGGGGTGAGGGGTCAATAATGGAAGCTCTCCAACAACTTATAGCGCAAGATGAAGCCGAGCAGACTCAGGGCCAGGGCCAGGAACGGTCTTCCCTGAAGGCCTTGATCTCTCCTACTCCGGGTGGGGCGCCGGCGCCCGACACCGCCGCGCCGCCCCCTGACGATGAGGGATTTTGGTCTCTGCGGAATCTCAAGGCCTCAGTTTTGCCCGAGGTTTATGGGAAAGAGGTAACCGCTGGCGCCTCGATCCGGCCCCCAGAGGAAAGGACCCCCGTGGAGGAGGCGATAGGCAGCTTGGGCCGGGGCGCTCTAAAGTTCAGAAAGTTCCCTTATCAGGTGGCGAAAATCATCGGCGGAGATGTCCTGGGCAGCGAGACGGTCAAGCAGGCGGTCATGCCTGCCATCGAAAATATTGAGGCACTGGAAAGGTCGATGCCCGCCTCACAGAAATCTGTGCCGGACATCGACTTTTCCAAACCGGGAGAGGTTCCAGGCAAGGCCTGGGAAGCCATGAAGAACCCGAACTTCTGGGCCGCCAACATCCCGGAGGGCCTCTGGAGTGTGGCAGAATTCTTCGCTTACGGCGGCGGCGTTGCCGGCATGGTCAAAAAAGTGGCCCGCCTGGAGAAGTCTTTGGCCGCGGCGACCAGCGTGGATGATGTCGCCAAGATAATGGCGAAGGTCAGCAAGATCGAGAAACTCAGCGGGTACGGGGTCGGCATGGCCCTGGAAGCGGCCGGCGCTGAAGAGAATCTGCGGGAGTGGGAAAAAGCGAACCCCGGGAAACATATCAGTTGGGGACAGAGGGTTGCTGTCGAACTCGGCACCGGCATCGTGGCCGGTTCTTTGGAAGCCTTTTCCTTGAACCGCATCTTCCGGGGGAAACCTGGCCTGAAACTGGTCGAAAGGGTCGTGGACAGCATAGGGGTGGAAGGCGGCACTGAGGGCGCCCAGGAGATCGTGGCCAATGCCTTCAAAAAATATGGCTATGACCCCGACCAAAAACTTTTAGAGGGTGTGGTGGAGAGCGTCCTGGTGGGGGCGGCGGTCGGTGGCCTGGCGGGCGGCGGTCGAGGGGCGGTAGATTCGGTCCCCGCCATCCGGGAGCGGGTCAAGACCATCCTGGAGGAACGTCGCCGGGAGCAGCAGGCCCAGCCGGAAGCTCCGCCGACTGCCGGGGTGACCCCGCCGGCACCGGGAGTTCCTGCCCCCGAGGCCGCAGCCCCTGCTAAATCCCTGAAACAGGAGTTTCTCCCGGGCTTCGACTACACCGGCATCATCCAACCGGACCAGAAGGGCGGGCCCGTCACCGAGCAGGCCCCTCCGGGCACCCCCGCCATATTGGGACCCGCCGGCGAACTGGCGCGTACCCCGGAATATGTCAAGGCCAGATGGCAGGTGGTAGCCAATTACGAAGAAGCCCTGTCCAAGCCGGCGCACCAGCGCACCGCCGAGGATAAGTGGCTGATCGACACCATCGAGCGGCAGGGCATCGAGGCGGCCCTGCCCCCGGAGTTCCGCACCCCGGGCATGGGTGGTGAAGGCGAGTCCGCGGTCCTGGGTCCCTGGGGCGGCCCGGCCAGCACGCGCCCCGTCCTGGATGCCACCGGCAAGCCGGTTGACGAAACGACCTATCAGCCGGCTCCTACCCCGGAACTGCTGGGCCCCACCGGCAAGCCGGTTGCCAAGCCCCTGCCCCCAGCCTTTGGCGGGCCCCGTCCTGTTGATGCGCCCATGGGCGGCACCGGCGATGAGGTGACGGCGGCTGCTGCTCCGGAAGGACCGGCTCCGGTTCCGCCCCGGGCCCCCGGCCTGGAGCAAGCCGACCTGCTGGATCGGGTGCAGGCCATAGCCCGCCGGGTGGACCAATACGGTGACCCGCAGGACGTGAAGGAACTCACGGACCTGATTGCCTCCAACCGGGACCTCCTGGGGAACCTGCTGACGGTGCCCCCGGAAGACCGCAGCGGCATCAAGCCCATTGCCGAGCGCCTCCATGCCTTGATGAAGGAGGTGGAGAGCACCGGGAGTTCGACCGCAGCCAAGGAATTGCACGAACTGATCGCCGGCAACCGGGAGGCTCTCCAGGGCGTGGCCCGTTGGGAGATTGCCCAGGAAGCAGGCCAGTTCCCCGAAGCCGAGCCCATGGAAACGCCGGGCACGGCCCCGGACGCCGGGGCGGCAGGCCCGGACCCCCGCATCAAGGCCGCCATCTCTGCATCCTTTGAAGGTCTGAACTATGACATCGACACGGTGAACCCGGAGTTGGCCCAGGAGTTGGCGGACCTCATCGACAAGTCCCCTGATTGGCAGGCTTCCAGGGACGCAGAAAGAAAACTCCGCACAGCCATCTATGGCGCCCTCACCAAAACCGGTTTGTCCCCCGCTGACCTGGTGCAAGCCGCCAACCGTCTGGTGGAAGGGTTGCGCACCGGTGAGGCCCCGCCGGCGCCGCCTGAAGCTCCACCTTCCATCGACCAAGGCATAACGCAGATGATTATTGCAGAGATTGCACCTTATACGGTGGGCTCTGCCAAAAAACGGGCGTGGGATGGCAATAGGTCGGCATCCCCCGATTATTTTACCGACGGGTTCATCATTTTGTTACCCCGGAGCATTGTGGCCTCTCCCGGGATAGTAAGGCGCATCGACCTTGAGGAAGTTCACGAAAAGGGAGCGAATGTCCCGGGCGAAGGAATAGAGCGACTTTATAACGAAACCGTCGTCAATTCCACCATCCCCGTTGAGATTATAGGTGACT
>JBFZDM010000124.1:0-3689 GCA_041307365.1 Chromatiaceae bacterium
TGATCCGTCAAACCCTTGAGAGGGTGCTGGGGCAAGGCTATCCGAACTTCGAGCTGTGGAACTTCGATTCCTCGTCCAGCGACGGCACCCTGGAAATCATTCGCGACTATAACGTCGCCGAACGCATCCGGCTCAACGATTCCAAGGACTACAACCCGGGCCGCGTCCTCAATGAGGCGGTCCGGACGGTACCGGGCGAGATCCTGGTCTTTATCAACTCGGATGCCACACCCGAGAGCGACGACTGGCTGGAGCGGCTCATCGCCCCCCTCGCCGACCCGGGCGTGGGGGCGGTCTATGGTCGCCAGACGGCCCGTCCGGACTGCCGCTCCCTGTTTGTCAAGGATACCGAGCGGGCCTTTGGGGACGGCCGGGAGGCCGCGACCTGGGTGCACTTCTTCTCCATGGCCAATGCCGCCGCCCGCCGGGAGGTCCTGGAGCAGTTCCCCTTCGAGACCCGGGTTCAGTATTCCGAGGACATCGAGTGGTCCTACCGGCTGCGACAGGCTGGCCTACGCATCGCCTATGTGCCGGAGGCGGCGGCCACCCACTCCCACAACTACACTCTGCGTCAATCCTACAAGCGCCACTTCGGCGAGGGCAAGGCCGAGGCCTGGATCTTTCGCCAGGGTGAACTCAACACCTCCCTGCTCCGCTACTGCCTGCTGCCCTTTGGCATGGAGGTCCTGCGGGACCTGAGCTGGGGGGTGCGGCGGGGCTCGATGGAGGCCATTCTGCACAGCGTGCCCCTGCGCGCGGTCCAGAAGTGGGCCCGTTGGCAGGGCGTGCGCGAAGGGATGAAGAAGCATGTCCCGGCTTGACCCCGACATAGCCTCGGCCAACAGCGACCGCTACACCCTGGATGGCGACGCCGCCGTGGAGGCGCGCATCGCACACGACCAGGAGTTGGTGGCTCAGGCGGTCACCGCGCTCCTGGCCCCGCCCGCCTTTCGGGGCCTGGTCCTGATGGGCGGTTATGGTCGCGGGGAAGGCGGCTTCGTCCGGCGTGACGGCCAGCCCGAGCCCTACAACGACTACGACTACTTCGTGGTGGTGCGGGGTCTGGATCGGGGGGCCCGGGCGGCCCTGACCCGCGACCTGGGGGAGGCGGCCAAGGCCCTCGAACACCAGGTCGGTGTCGAGGTGGACTTTGCCCTGCTGCAGGAGGAGCGGCTTCCGAATGCCGAATTCTCCCTGATGAACGCCGAGATGCTCTGGGGCCACCGGGTGGTGGCCGGCGATCCGGACGTGCTTGCCGCCATGCCCCCCATGCCATTCCCTGATCTGCCCCTTGGGGAATTCACCCGCCTGCTGCTCAATCGCGGCAGTCTGCTCCTGATGAACGAGAAACGGCTGGTCTCCGCCGAACCCCTGGGCATCGCCGAGCGGGAGGTCTTTTTCAAGTACCTGTTCAAGGCCATCCTGGCCTGCGGCGATAGCCGGCTGGCGGGAAGCCGCCGATACCATCCCTCCTACCTCGAGAAGCGTGAGCGTCTGGGGGCCCTGGACTGGCCGGGGAAGCGTGCCTTCATCGACCTCTATGAGCAGGCCTGGGAGAACAAATTCCACCCCGACTATGGCTGTTTCGCGGGCGAGGATCCGGTGGCCTGGCAGAGGCGAGTGGTGCCCATCTGGCTCGAAACCCTGGCCTGGTTTGAGCAGGGGCGCGCGGGCCGGCCCATCGATGATTGGAATGCCTACGGCTCCCCCGGCTTCTCCAAGGGCCAGGGGGGGCGGTCCTGGGGCGGATTGCGTAACGCGGCCATCACCTTGCGCGATTTCGGATCGGCCGAACTTTTGCGGCGGCCAGGCTGGTCCCTGCGCTACCCGAGGGAACGGTTGATCTCCACCCTGCCCTTGCTGCTAGCGAACCCCGGCACCCCGGCGACCCCGATGCTGGCGGTCGCCCTGGCCCAGACGCCGGGCACGCCCTGGCTGGACACGGTGGAGGCCTTTCTGCGCCTCTGGCGCCGCTACGCCTGATGTGGATACGGCTGGCTTAAGTTGGGGCCAGTAAGAAACGATCGTGGCGATGCCGGGGCTAGGTTCCATTGGCTGTTTGCAGGCCAGAGACGGAAAAGAGGCAACCCCGAGAGGACGAATATGCCTTCACCAGCAAGCGCCGATCTGCTTTCGGTGGTCAGCGAAGAGTTTGGCTTCGAACGTGGGCACCCCTTGCCTTTGGGGGCGACCGTCGAGCGGGGCGGAATCAATTTCGCGATCTTCTCCCGTCACGCCACCGCCGTCACGCTGGTTCTGTTCCTGCCTGGCAGTGCGATGGAGATGGCCGCGTTTCCCCTGGACCGCAAGCGCAATCGCACCGGCGATGTCTGGCATGCCTTCGTCGCCGGCCTGGACCCGGGCATCGAATACGCCTACCGCATCGATGGTCCCGCCGGAATTCGGCACCGTTTCGATCCCCGGCTTTGCCTGGCGGATCCTTACGCGCTCGCCCTCAATGGCCCTCGGCCATGGGGCGACAGCATGCGCCAACCGCCCGATCCCTTTCGCCGGTCCCTGATCGTCAGCCGCGATTACGACTGGGGGCTGGATCAACCGATCAACCGACCGTTGGCGGATGCCGTGATCTATGAGCTTCACGTGCGCGGTTTCACGCAAGACCCGTCATCCCATGTCGGCCAGCCGGGTACCTTTCGTGGCCTGATCGAAAAAATACCCTACCTGCTCGATCTTGGCATCACCGCCGTGGAGTTATTGCCGGTGACGGAGTTCGATGAGCGAGACAACGATCATGTCAACCCCGAGGATGGATCTGCCCTTGGAAACTTCTGGGGCTATCATCCGCTGTCCTATTTCGCCCTCAAAGCCGGCTATGCCGCGGATACGGTGCCAGGGAGGGAGGTGAATGAGTTCAAGGATATGGTGAAGGCTCTCCATGCCGCCGGCATCGAAGTAATTCTTGATGTTGTCTACAACCATAGCGGCGAGGGTGATCACCGCGGTCCCTGCTACTCCCTGAAAGGGATCGACAACAGCAGCTACTACATGCTCGCGGGCGATGGCCGCTACATGAATTTTTCCGGCTGCGGTAACACCCTTAATTGCAATCATCCATATGTCCGCCATTTCATTCTGGACAGCTTGCGCTACTGGGTCACGGAAATGCACGTGGACGGCTTTCGCTTCGACCTCGCCTCGATATTGGGTCGGGACCAGGGCGGCCATGTGCTGGCGAGCCCCCCCTTGCTGGAACAGATTGCCGGCGATCCGGTTCTCGCCGACACCAAGCTGATTGCCGAGGCCTGGGATGCCGCCGGTCTTTACCAGGTTGGACGCTTTCCCAACTGGGGCCGCTGGGCGGAATGGAATGGCCGTTTCCGCGATGACATACGCCGCTTCGTCCGCGGCGATCCGGGTATGGTGGGCAGCCTGGCGACCCGGCTCGCCGGCAGCTCAGATCTGTTTCAGAGTGGCCGCGAGCCCGGTCATGGCATCAATTTCGTGACCAGCCATGACGGATTCACCCTGGCGGACCTGGTCAGTTACAACGACAAGCACAACCAGGCCAACGGAGAGGAGAACCGCGACGGCGACCCGCACAACCTGAGCTGGAATTGCGGCCACGAAGGACCGGTGGACGATCCGGCGATCCGGCTGCTGCGAGAACGCCAGATACGTAACTTCGCGACCCTGCTGATCCTCTCGCGCGGGGTGCCGATGATTCTGGC
>JBFZDM010000165.1:0-9477 GCA_041307365.1 Chromatiaceae bacterium
ATCTGCCTGGTGGATGCCGGCATCGACTACGGGATCCGCGCCATGGACAAGCCCTCCGACCATTGTCCTGTCTGGGTCACCTTCGACCTCTGAAGGTCTTTCAGGCCTGTCTCGTTCCCTCTCCCCATCCAGGCGGGGCTAGACCCCGCGATTGAGGCTATCCAGCAGCTCCTCCGCCGGTTCCCGGTCCAGCCGAAGGAAGAGACTGGCGACGTCGGCCGAGAGCCGGGTGGCATCGGCGTCAAGGACGAGTTCCTTGATCTCCAGCAGGGAGCCGGGCTGCATGCTGAATTGGCGCAGGCCCAGGCCCAGGAGCAGGCGGGTGAAGCGGCGGTCGCCGGCCATCTCGCCGCACATGGCCACTGGCTTAGACTGGCGGCGGCCGGCGGCGATCACCATCTGGAGCAGGCGCAGGACGGCCGGATGCAGGGGGTCGTAGAGATAGTTGACCGTGTCGTCGATGCGGTCGATGGCCAGGGTGTACTGGATGAGGTCGTTGGTGCCGATGGAGAGGAAATCCAGCCGGGCGGCGAAGGCATCGGCGCAGAGGGCGGCGGCCGGGACCTCGATCATGCCGCCCACCGGCATGTGGGGGTCGAAGGGGATCCCTTCCTGGGTCAGCTCCTGGCGCGCCTGGGCGAGGAGGGCATGGACCTGGGTCACCTCCCCCAGGCTGGTGAGCATGGGCAGCATGAGCTGCACCGGGCCCTCGGCGGAGGCGCGCAGGATGGCCCGCAACTGGGGCCGGAAGAGGTCATGATCCTTGAGACAGAGGCGGATGGCCCGCAGGCCCAGGGCCGGATTACACACAGGCGGGCAGGCGAGGGGCGAGCCATCCACCTGCTTGTCGGCACCCAGGTCGAGGGTGCGGATGGTGATGGGGATGCCGCCCAGGCCGCGGATGGCATGGCGATAGGCGGCCAGGTGTTCCTCCTCGTCCGGTTGGCCCACCCGGTTCATGTAGAGGAACTCGGTGCGGTAGAGGCCCACGCCAGTGGCGCCATTGGCGCGGGCGATCTGGGCGTCCTCGGGCAGTTCCAGGTTGGCGAGGAGGGCGACCGGCTGACCGTCGCGGGTCTGGCAGGGCTCATGGAGCAGTCGCCGCAGTCGGTCGCGCCGGGCGCCCAGGGCGATGAGGCGCTGACGATAGTGGTGGAGGATGTGGTAATCGGCGCCGGCGATGACGGTCCCGGCCTCCCCGTCCACCACCAGGGTCTCGCCCTGACGGAGGTAGCGGGTGGCGTTCCGCACCCCCATGACCGCCGGGATGTTGAGGCTGCGCGCCAGGATGGCGGTATGGGAGAGGGGACCGCCGAACTCCGTCACCAGGGCCAGGGCGCCGCGATGACGCAACAGAATGATGTCGGCAGGGGAGATGTCGTGGGCGACGATAACGCAGCCGGATATCTCGTTTGGCGCCTCCTGGCCCCCCTGGCTGTCGGGGGTCAAAAAACCCATGATATGGTGGATCACCTGGTCGATGTCATCCAGGCGGCTGCGCAGGTAGGGGTCGTCCATCTCGTCGAAGACCCGTGCCAGGTCCTCGAGATGCTGGCGCAGGGCCCATTCCGCTGAATAGCGTTGGTCGCGAATGAGATCCCGGGCCGGCTCCACCAGGGTCGCGTCCTCCAGCATCAAGAGGTGCGAATCGATGAACTCCGCCAGGTTGAGGGGTGTCGTCCGCGAGACCTGGTGGCGAACAGCCCTGAGCGCCTGCCGGGAGGCGCTCAGGGCCTCCTCCAGCCGCGCCAGCTCCGCCTGCATCTCCCCTGCCTCGATGTAGCGGGGACTGATGGCCAGGGGTCCCCGTTCCAGCAGGTAGGCCGGACCGACGGCGATGGCCTGGCTGGTGGAGACACCAAGTCCGCTCAGAGCGATTGTCATTCGCCCTCCCCGAAGCGGTCGGCGATGAGGGCTTCGAGGGCGGTGCAGGCCTCGGCCTCGTCTTCCCCCTCGATGTGCAGATTGACGCGCACCCCTTGGGCGGCGGCCAGCATCATGACGCCCATGATGCTCTTGCCATTGACCTTGCGTCCGTCTCGCTCGACCTGGATATGGCTGGCAAAACCGCCGGCGCAGGTGACGAATTTGGCGGAGGCCCGGGCATGGAGGCCGAGCTTGTTGACGATTTCCACTTCCTTGATGATCATGGCCTTTCTCCCATGGCAGCGCACTGCAGGCTGGCACAGATCAGCACCCCATCGCGCCCGCCCTTCTCGGCCTTGGCGGCGATTTCCGCCAGTGGCAGGCTGGCGTAGTTGAGGACGCGCACCAGCATGGGCAGGTTCAGGCCGGTGATGATCTGGATCGCCCCTGGTCCTTCCTGGAGCGAGCAGGCAATGTTGGCTGGGGTGGAGCCATAGAGATCGGCGAGGATCAGAACGCCGTCGCCCCCATCGACCTCAGACGCTAGCCGCCTGGCTTCGGCCCGCAACTGGTCGCGTTGGGTCTCGTCGGTCACCGCCAGGGCGCGTACGGCCAGGGGGCAATGGCCGCCGAGAATACGGGTGGCGGTGTACAGCAGATTGGCGCCTATGTCGCCGTGGGTGATGAGGAGGAGTCCGATGCTCATGACAGTTCCCGGTGGCGCAGCATGACCTTGCGGCCCTGGCCGCCGAAGTGGTTGCGCAGTTTCTCTCCCATATACACGGATCTGTGCTGGCCGCCGGTACAGCCGATGGCGATGGTCAGGTAGCTGCGGCCATCGGCCTCGAAACGGGGGATCCAGCGCTCGAAGAAGCTGGTGAGATCCCCCAGCATCTCCGCCACCTCGGGTGATTCCTCCAGAAAGCGGATCACGGCGGGGTCGCGGCCGGTGAGGGGCCGCAGGTCGGGCTGCCAGTGAGGGTTGGGCAGGCAGCGCACGTCGATGACGAAATCCACGTCCCGGGGCAGGCCGTGCTTGAAGCCGAAGGTCTGTATCAGCAAGGAGACCTGACGTGGGGCGCTGTCCTGGAAGTGGCCCAGCACTTGGTCGCGCAACTGGTGGACATTGGTATGGGTGGTGTCTATGCGCAGGTCCGCCTCGTCCAGGATAGGCGCCAGCAGGCCCCGCTCCATCTCGATGGCCTCGGCCAGGGACCGGTCCTGGCTGGTGAGGGGGTGTTTGCGCCGAGTTTCGCTGAAGCGTTTGATGAGGCTCTCGGGCCGCGCCTCCAGATAGAGGATCTGGCACTCGACCCCGCGCCCCTTCAGATCGGCCACCAGGGCGGGGACCTCGCCGAGACGCTCGGGCTGGTTGCGGGCGTCGATGCCGACGGCGGTTCGGGTCATCTGGGGGCTTGGAGTCTCCTCCAGGCCGCGGGCCAATTCTCGCAGCAGGAAGAGAGGCAGGTTGTCGATGCAATAAAAGCCGATGTCTTCGAGCGTATGTAGGGCGACGCTCTTGCCGGAGCCCGACAGGCCGCTGACGATGACCAGCTTTATGGCCATTCGGGGTCCCCCGCCGGCGGCAAGCCCTGGAGGGCGCGGGCCTGGCGCTCGGTGAAATCGGCGCCGGCGTCATAGCCACGGCTGCGCTGGACTTGGCTGCGCACCGCCGCCTCCACCAGGATGGCCAGGTTGCGGCCCGGGGCGACAGGCATGGTGACCTCGGGAATATTGACCCCGAGAATGGTCCGCGCCGACTGGGGCCCCCCGAGGCGGTCGAGGCGCAGCAGCCCCGCGGCATCCAGGGTGCGCAGATTGACAATAAGATTTAGGCGCTTGCGCTGGCGCACGGCGCTCTCGCCGAACATGGCGCGGATATTCAGGATGCCGAGGCCACGCACCTCCAGGAAGTCCCGCAGCAGGGGGGGGCAGAAGCCCTCCAGCATCTCCGGGGCTATGTTGGCGAACTCGGGGGCATCATCGGCGATGAGCCGTTGGCCGCGGTTGATAAGTTCCAGCGCCAGTTCGCTCTTGCCCACGGCCGGGTCGCCGACGAGGAGCACCCCCGTGCCCAGAACCTCCATGAAGACGCCATGGATGATGACCCGAGGGGCCAGTTCCAGGGTGAGGTAGTACTGGATGTAGCCGATGAGTTCATCGTCCGGCAGGGGCGAGGCGAGCAGGGGGGTGTCGAGCCGCTGGGTCTCCGTCAGGAGGCCAGACTCGGGCTCGATACCATTGGCGAACAGGACGGCGGCGGGGCGGCTGGCGAAGAGCCGGTTCATCGTCTCGCGACGGGCGCTCGGCTCCAACTCGGCGAGATAGCGCTGCTCGGCCTCGCCGATCACCTGTAGGCGATTGGGGCGGATGCAATTGAGCGGACCCACCAGGGATTGGGCCGCCGGGGAGCCCTTGTCGGCCCCCAGGGGCACCGGAGGGTTGGGCGGCAGCGTCAGCCAGCGCAGGAGGAGGCGTGGGCCGAGACGCTCGACAAGTTCGTTGAGGGTGCTTAAGGGGTTCATCCGTCAGGCGTCTGGCCCACGCCGGCGATGAGGATGTCAAAGAGGGCGGCGGGATCCTCGGTGTGACGCAACCGGGAGCGGAAGCCGTCTTCCCCGAACATTGCCGCTAACTGGGCAAGCAGGTGGAGATGGATCTCGGTGGCGGCCTCGGGCACCAGCATGGCGAAGGCCAGGTCCACCGGCTCGTCGTCAATGGCGTCGAAGTCCGCGGCCTGGCGCAACTGCACGAAGGCGCCGACCGCCTCGCCTACCTCCTTGACGCGGGCATGGGGCAGGGCGACGCCGTGGCCCAGGCCGGTGCTACCCAGGCGTTCGCGTTCGACCAGGCGCTCGAAGATGGCTTCGGCGTTGAGATGGGGCAGGGCGGAGGCCAGCAGGCCGGCGAGGACCTCCAGCAGGCGTTTTTTACTTGTGATGTCCTGGCCGCCGGCGACGCGCTCGATGGCGAGGAACTGGGGGGGAAACATGGAAGGCAGCTCCCGATGAGGCTGGGTTATGGATGAATGGGCCCCGGGCCCGGCCGGTGCCGCCTAGCCAATACGGGCGGCGCCGGCGCGGATTATGGCACGCCTGGGTATCCCTCAGTCGCTTTCCAGGCCCTTCTGGCCGGAGACGCGATGATTGCTCTTCTTTTCCTTGTGCTTGAGGATCTGGCGATCGAGTTTATCGCTCAGGGCGTCGATGGCCGCGTACATGTCCTCCTCCGTATCCTCGGCATGGATGTTGCCGCCGTTGACCTGGATCGTGGCCTCGGCCTTATGCCGCAGCTTTTCGACGCTGAGAACGACGTGGGCGTCCAGGACGTGGTCGAAATGCCGCGCAAGGCGTTCGAACCGGCTGTCGACATAGTTTCGCATCGCATCGGTGATGTCGACATGATGACCCGTCAGGTTTAGTTGCATAGCGTGACTCCTGGGTGTCCAAAGGAATGGCCTGGCGCCCGCATCCTGGGCCGGCCAACGCTTGCGATCCCTCGCTCATGCCGCCGTCGCCGGCGGCGGATAACGGCGGCCGTTTCCCATGCCGCCTGATTGCCGGCCAGGCCGGTGTCTTGTCCATCGCCGTGTCTCATGCCAGCCGCCGGCGGTCGTTGGAGGCCGCGATGCCCATGTTCTCGCGGTACTTGGCTACCGTCCGCCGCGCCACCTGGATGCCCTGGTCGCCGAGAATGGCGGCGATCCTGATGTCACTTAAGGGCTTGGAGGGTGGTTCGGCGGCAATGAGCTTGCGGATGATAGCGCGGATGGCCACCGACGAGCATTCGCCCCCCGTGGCCGTATTGACGTGGCTGGAAAAGAAATACTTGAACTCGTAGGTTCCGCGGGGGGTGTGCATGTATTTCTGGGTGGTGACCCGGGAGACGGTGGATTCGTGCAGGTCCAGGGCATCGGCCACGTCGCGAAGGACCATGGACTTCATGGCCTCCTCGCCTTGTTCGAGAAAATCCCGCTGCATCTCCACGATCTTGGTCGCCACGCGCAGCACTGTATCGTTGCGGCTCATCAGGCTCTTGATGAACCAGCGGGCCTCCTGGAGGTGATTGCGCAGAAAGATGTTGGTATCGCTCTGATCGGCGCGGCGGATGAGTTTTGCGTAATCGGCGTTGACGCGCAAGCGGGGGCTGGTCTCGGCGTTCAGCTCCACCACCCAGACCCCATCCTTCCTGCGCACGAAGACGTCCGGGATTACGTATTCGGGCTTGGCCGCGGAAATCAGGCTGCCGGGGCGAGGGTGCAGGCTGCGGATCTCGGTGATGGCCGCGGCGAGGGCCTCGGGCGTCAGGCCGAGCTGGCGCTGGATACGCTCCAGGTCGTTGCGCGACAGGGCGGTGAAGCAGTGATCGCAGATGGCGATGGCGTCGCGAGTGGCCATGGTAGGGTCCGGGCGCTGGCGCAACTGGATCCGCAGGCATTCGGCAAGATTGCGGGCGCCGACCCCAGGCGGGTCCAGGGCTTGGATGCGATGGAGGACCGTCTCGATCGCCGCCGCCGTCAACTTATCGTCCCCCAGGATCTCCAGCAGTTCCTCGCAGCTCTGGCCAAGATAGCCGTCGGCGTCGATGGCATCGACGATGGTGGTGGCGATGGCCAGGTCGGTGCCATCCAGGCGGCTCAAGTTGAGCTGCCAGTGCAGGAAGTCCTGCAAGGTCTCGGGACGGCTCTGTTGGGTGAAGATGTCGAAGTCCCCCTCCTCGCCCCCCCCGGCCGGGACATGACCGTCGAAGTGGTCGGTCCACTCGCTATCGACCGGCAGATCATTGGGGATGGCGCCGTCGTCCGGGGTAAACTCCTGCTCCAGCCGCGCCTCGTTGACCGTCTGCATCCGGTCCCCTGGCGCGGGTTCGGCGATGGCCTCATGGCCCCGGGGCTCGCGGATCTCCTCCACCTGGCCCTCGGCCTCGTCGGCGTCTTCGAGCATGAGATTGGAATCCAGCGCGTCCTGAATCTCCTGCCGGAGTTCCAGAATGGACAGTTGCAGCAGGCGGATCGCCTGCTGCAACTGCGGCGTCATGGTCAGATGGTGACCGAGACTGAGCTGGATCGTGGGCTTCATGAGGAAATAAATTAAAAATGGTACGTTAATTGAATGCCAAAGGTTAAGAAAAGTGTAGCTGAAAAGGAGGCGGGTAAGTAGGGTGGCGGCAGGCATCCTCGCCAAGGCGGTCGGGGGAGTTAGAGGCGGAAATGCTCGCCTAGATAGACGGACCGGACCTGGGCATCGTCCAGCAGGACCCGCGGGGCGCCCTCGGCGATGACCCCCCCCTCGTTGATGATGTAGGCGCGGTCGCAGATGTCCAGGGTCTCGCGCACATTGTGGTCGGTGATGAGGACGCCGATGCCGCGATCCCGCAGGTGGGAGACGATCTTTTTGATGTCTCCCACGGCGATGGGATCGACGCCGGCGAAGGGTTCATCCAGCAACATCACCCTGGGCTCGACGGCCAGGGCGCGGGCGATCTCCAGCCGCCGCCGCTCACCGCCGGAGAGGCTCATGGCCAGGGAATCGGCGACATGGGCGATGCCCAGTTCCTCCAGCAGGTCGAGGCAGCGGTCGATGCGCTGCTTCCGGTCGAGGTCCTTGCGCGTCTCCAGCACCGCCAGGAGGTTGTCCTGGGCGCTGAGCTTGCGGAAGACCGAGGCCTCTTGGGCCAGATAGCTCAGGCCGCGCCGCGCCCGGACATGCATGGGTTTGCCGCTGATGTCCTGGTCCTCCAGCCAGATCTCGCCCTGGTCGGCGGGGACCAGGCCGACAATCATATAAAAGCAGGTGGTTTTGCCGGCGCCGTTGGGACCCAGGAGGCCGACGACCTCGCCCGCGTCCACATCGAGATTGACGCCCCTCACTACATGGCGGTGACGATAGCTCTTAATGAGGTCGCGGGCGCGCAGGGTGCTCATCGTTGGGCCGGGTTGATAAGTATCCTCACCCGCTCCTTGCCCTGGGCACTGGTACCGGCCTTGACCCTGGCATTGAGCCGGTCATAGACGATTCGGTCGCTACGGAAGGTATCCTGGCCCTGAAGGACCAATGCCTGGTCGATGAGGGTGATCTCCTCCCGAGCGGCCAGGTATTCCATGCGCAGGGCCTCGGCCTCAACCGGCCTGTTCTCGCCATCCATCGCCTGTTTGTAGGTCGCGGGCTGACCAATGGCGATGATCCGCTCCGGGCGCTTGTCCTCGCCGTGATGGATGGTGACCTCGTCGGCATGGATCTCCATGCTGCCCTGGCGGACGAAGACATTGCCCGTGTAGAGGCTCAGGCGCCTGGCCTCGTCAAGTTCGGCATTGTCGGCCTCCAGGTAGAGGGGCTCGCGCTGGTCGCTCTCCAGGGCCAGGGGTGGCGGTGACCAGATCAGGGCCAGGGTCGAGCCAGCGGCAAGCGCCAGAGCCCCGGCGATCCGGCGGAGGGGATATTCGGAACAAGATGTCATGGGGTTTCCTCGGTGGCAGGGCCGGCGGGCTCCGGCTTGGGCTGGAGGCCGTATTCCATGAGTACGCGGCCAAACAGACGGGCGCGGAGATCCTCGCCGAACCAGGCCTCGCCACCGCTGGCACTGTCGAGCCAGTCCGGGCCACTGATGGCGTGGAGGGGGTGCTCGGTGCGGGCGTAATGGTCATCCGGCCAGATGAAAACCTCGCGGGTTTCGACCCGCAGGGGCGGGCTCTCCCCGGTGGCCTCGCGGTCCAGGAAGACGGCGCCCAGGAGCCGGACTTCCTCGCCTTTCTCAGCTACCCAGCCCCGCTCGGACCTGAGAAGCCAAGGTGGGCCCGTCGGGGTGAAGAGGGTCAGGCGCGGTTCGTCGAGTTCACTGCCCTCGCCGCCGGGATAGTGGCGGGCCTCGCGGGCGATCAGACGCCGGCGCGGGAGGCCGTTTTCGTCCATAGTGGTTATCTTGAGCCCCTCGACCTGATGGTCCGGCTGGCGGGAGGGGAGATCCTCGGTTACGCGTCCAGAGTCCCGCGGGATACCGAGCCACCAGGCGAAGGCGGCCAGCCCGGCAAGGAGGACCAGGAGCAGGCGCTGGCGCGCGCTTGCCATGAGCATCGGTGGCGGACGGCCTAGAGGTAGCGCGCCATCATGGCGCCCAGGGTGCCCTGGGCCTCCATGATGAGTTCACACAGGTCCCGAGCCGCGCCCCGGCCGCCGGGGGAGCGGGTCTGCCAATGGGTATGGCGCTGGACCAGGGGATGGGCGTCGGCGACGGCCACCGCCAGGCCGGCGCGGCGGAGGACGGGCAGGTCCACTACGTCGTCACCTACATAGGCGATGGCCTCGTCCGTCAGGGCCAGGGATTGTTTCAGTTCCTCGTAGGCGATCAGTTTGTCCTGGATGCCCTGATAGACCTGGGTGATGCCCAGGCTCGCCATGCGGATGCGCACCACCTCCGAGGAGCGGCCGGTGATGATGGCCAGCGTGATCCCGGTCTGGCGCAGCATGACCATGCCGTGACCGTCCCGGGAGTTGAAGGCCTTGTACTCTTGCCCATCGTCGCCGATGAAGAGGCTGCCGTCGGTCAGCACCCCATCCACGTCGAAGATGGCGAGTTGGATACGGCTGGCGCGTTCGAGGATATCTCGCATGGCTT
>JBFZDM010000191.1:0-4860 GCA_041307365.1 Chromatiaceae bacterium
CCCCACCACCGATTAGCAGGGGCTCGGGATGCCTGGCAATTGCCTACCGCACGACGTCGGTCAGCTTCCAGGTAGTCCCCTTCAGCCGCAAGCGGAGTTGGGTGTCGTTGTAGCCGAGTTCGCCGAGACGGACGATAAAGCTGTCCCAGGACTCGAACATGGCGAAATCGACGGCTGCGAGAAAGTAGGCTGGGCGTTTTTCGGTGGTAGTAGCCACGGCGTCCCGGAGTTGGGCATGTATCCAGTCGAGGGTCATGGTTTCCTCCAGGGCGACCTCACCGGCGTGCCGCAGACCCTGCTGGAACCAGCCGAGGGGATCCTGCCGGGGCGCCGTGTCATTCATCCCCAAGGCCCTTTCGAGGCGTTTCTTGGTGTTGGCGCGGACCGCATCGAGATCGACCAGGGGGGCAAGGGAGGTGGGGTCCTCCCGGCCCAGGGCAGTGTCCAGCCGATAGAGGTGGTAGTAGGGCCAGAAGATGAAGACCAGGATGAAAACCAGCAAGAGGGAAGCAAGGAATCGCATGAGGACCTGCCGACCGAAGCGGACGTGTGGGGAAACAGGGGCGCCATTCTAGCCCTGGGGCGATCCGCCAGCCAGCGGGCCAGCATCGGACTGCCGCGCTATAATTAAAAAACATTAGCATGACGGGAGGCCGATTCGACTATGGAAGACCTCAGCCACACTCTGGCCCTGACCTTGGGCGCCGGCTGGGCTAGTGGCATCAACCTCTACGCCGCCATCCTGGTGCTGGGCTTCCTGGGCCTGACCGGGCGGATGGACCTGCCCGAGGGCCTGCAGGTCCTGAGCGATCCCCTGGTCATGTTCGTTGCCGGTTTCATGTACCTGATGGAGTTCATAGCCGACAAGACGCCAGGCGTGGATACCGTCTGGGACAGCATCCATACCTTCATCCGCATCCCCGCCGGGGCCCTGCTGGCCGCCGGCGCGGTCGGGGATATAGGTCCCGGCGCCGAGATCGCGGCAGCCCTCGCCGGCGGCGGACTGGCGGCGGCCTCCCATGCCGCCAAGGCCGGCACCCGCGTCCTCATCAACACATCCCCCGAGCCCTTCACCAACTGGGGGGCTTCACTTGCCGAGGACTTTGCCGTGGTCGCCGGGCTGCTGGCGGCCATCAACCACCCCTTGGTCTTTCTCGTATTTCTGGCGCTTTTTATCCTGTTGCTGATCTGGTTGCTGCCCAAGCTCTGGCGCGGCGTCAAGCGGGTCTTTGGCGCCATCGGCCGTCTTTTTGGAGCCCCGCCGGAAGAGCCCAAGCCCCCACCGGAGCCGCCCAGGCTGGAAAAGCCGAGGGGAGGGGGCTGAGACGTGGATTTAGACCTCAAGTCCTATCTCGTCGGCGGCGCGGTACGCGACCGGCTGCTGGGCCGCCCAACCAAGGAACGCGATTTCGTGGTGGTCGGGGCCTCCGCCCAGCAGCTCCTCGACCTGGGCTTTCGCCAGGTCGGAGGAGACTTCCCCGTCTTTCTCCATCCCGTGACTCAGGACGAGTATGCCTTGGCACGCACCGAGCGCAAGACCTTGCCCGGCTATCGGGGCTTCGTGGTCCACGCCGAGCCGGACGTGACACTGGAGCAAGACCTGCGTCGCCGCGATTTGACTATCAACGCCCTGGCGGAGGACGAGGGTGGGCGTGTCATCGACTATTACGGTGGTTTAAAGGATTTGGAGGCGCGCATCCTGCGCCATGTCTCCTCATCCTTCGCGGAGGACCCGGTGCGCATCCTGCGCGTGGCCCGCTTTGCCGCGCGTTATGCCGATCTGGGTTTCGAGATCGCCACGGAGACCATGGACCTGATGCGCGTCATGGTCGCGGCCGGGGAGGTGGACGCCCTGGTGCCGGAGCGGGTCTGGCAGGAACTGCGCAAGGCCCTGACCGAACCTAGGCCCTCCCGCTTTTTCGAGGCCCTGCGCCAGTGCGGCGCCCTGGCGCGCCTCTTTCCGGAGATGGACCGGCTCTGGGGCATACCCCAGCCCATCCAATGGCATCCGGAGATCGATACGGGCGTCCACGCCATGATGGTGCTCGATATGTCGGCCCGTATCTCCGTCGAGACGGAGGCGCGGTTCGCCGCCCTCACTCATGACCTCGGCAAGGGTACTACCCCGGCGGAAATCCTGCCCAGCCACAAGGGCCATGAGGAACGCAGCGTGGACCTCATCCACGACCTCTGCGATCGCTACCGGGTGCCATCCCGCTATCGGGAGTTGGCGGTGATTGCCGCCCGCTATCACGGCCTGGTGCACAAGGTCGCCGAGTTGAGGCCCGCCACCATCGTCGATGTCCTTGAGGGCGCGGATGCCTTCCGCCGGCCCGAACGGTTCGAACTCATGTTGCGCGTCTGCGAGGCCGATTTCCGCGGGCGCGAGACCTACCAGGAGCGCCACTATCCCCAGGCCGTGCGCTGGCGCGCCTATCTGGCGGCGACGCGGACGGTCGACACCGGGTCCATTGCCATGGCGGTGGATCGCGGGCGAATCCCGGAGCGGGTGCGAGAGGCGCGGATACAGGCGGTGCAAGATGCCATGGGGGCAACCCCGGCGGAGACCCGGGAGGCTAGCTAGGAAGAGACCCTGGTTGCCCGGGTGCCTTTCGTGCCTCGACGCTTGCTGGTACCATCCCATCCTACTTCGATGCCAGGCCGGCTCCAGTCCAGCCACCGAACCCCAGTTTCCTCAAACCCAGTCCCATTCCCCCTCGGAGCCCGCCATGTCCCAGGTCCTCTATGAAGCCAGCCCCTCCCTGGTCCGCATGAACCCCTTTGGCTCTGTGCTCCTGATGCTGGGCCTGGCGGGGGGGCTCATCCTCGCTACCCCGCCGGTGGCGGCCACCCTGGGGGCTGGCCTGACCCTGGACCCCCGCCTGATCAGCCTGCTGGGCATGGCCGGCGCGGCCCTGGCCTTCATGTGGCTGCTGGTCTGGTACGTCAAGACCAAGATGGATCATCTCGTCATCAAGGCGGACGAGATCGTCTGGACCCATGGTCTCCTGAGCAAGCAGTACACTGAGATCGCCCAAACCTCCATTCGCACCGTGCGCGTCAAGCAATCCATCCTGCAACGCATCATGGGCGCCGGCGATGTCCTCATCTACACCGCGGGCGATATGCCGGAGGTTGTCATTCGCGGCCTGCCGGAGCCGTCCAAGGTTCGTCAGTACACCAACGCGGCGGAGCGGAACTGAGCCATGTCCGCGCCTGGTGGGGACCTCAAGATCTTTGCCCTTCTGATACTGGCAGCCCTGGCGGTCATGGGTATCCTGGGTTATTTCGGCGCGCCCCTGATGGGGGAGGCGGCCGCCGCCCTGGCGCCGGGGATCGGGCTCAAGACCGCCACTCTCTGGGGCTTTGGGGCCACCGTGGTGCTCTTTCTCCTCTTCGCCCTGGTGGCGGGGGATGGCCTCCTTGGCGAGCTGCCCTTCATGCTCGGCGCCTTCTTCTCCTTTTTCGCCGTGCTAACGCTCCTGATTGCCTGGATATTTTGAGGGACGGCACCCCCTCCATGACGGGGTGCCGTCCTGACCTCAGATCATGGCCCGCGATCCCCTGACCCAATGCCATGAGTGCGACCTGCTGCAACGCAACCCAGCCCTGCCACCCGGGGCGGCGGCGCGGTGCGCCCGCTGCGGGGCCCTCCTGCACCGTAATCGGCCAGACAGCCTACAACGCACCCTGGCCCTGACCCTGGCCGGGCTCATTCTCGTCCTCGTCGCCAACAGCTTCCCCTTCCTCTCCCTGGAAATGCAGGGTCAGGGCCGCGCCACGACCCTGGCTACCGGGGTCATGGACCTTTACGCGGAGGGCATGTGGGAATTGGCGGGCGTGGTGCTCTTCACCAGCATCCTGGTCCCAGGATTGCAACTCAGCCTCATTTTGATGGTCCTGATCCCCCTCAAGCTCGGTCGCCTGCCGGCGGGCTTCGCCACCCTGTTCCGCCATGTCCGCACCCTGGCGCCCTGGGGCATGATGGACGTCTTCATGCTCGGCATCCTGGTCTCCACGGTCAAGCTGGCCTCCATGGCGTCCATCGTCCCTGGCATCGGCCTCTATGCCTTCGGGCTGCTGATTTTTGTCCTTGCCGCCGCCCAGGCCGCCCTAGATCCGGATATTGTCTGGTCGCGCATCCCGGTGCCGGACCAGGCCCGTCGGCCGCCCCAGGCGGGGGAGCCGACCCTGTCCTGTCCCGTTTGCGACCTGGTGGTGCCGGCAGGGACCACTTGTCGCCGCCGAGGCCGCCAGTGCTGCCCGCGCTGCGGCGAAACCCTGCATCGGCGTAAGCCTCGCAGCCTGCAACGCGCCACGGCCCTGATCATCGCCGCCATCATTCTCTACATCCCGGCCAATACCCTGCCGATCATGCAGATCACCTCGTTGGGAAGGACCCAGACCGATACCATCATGAGTGGCGCCATCTTCCTGATCGACGGCGGCATGTGGCCCCTGGCGCTCATCGTCTTCATCGCCAGTATCTTTGTACCCATGCTCAAGATCCTGATCTTGATCCTGCTGCTGGTCTCGGTGCGCTACCGCTGGACCTGGCGGCCCCTGGACCGCACCCGCCTCTACCGCATCCTGGAACTCGTGGGACGCTGGTCCATGGTTGATATCTACGTGGTCACCATCCTGGTGGCCCTGGTGCAGTTGGGCAACCTGGCCAATGTCGTCGCCCAGCCAGGGGCCATCTTTTTCGCCGCCGTGGTCGTACTTACCATGCTGGCGGCCATGAGTTTCGATCCCAGGCTGATATGGGACATCCAGGGTGAGCAAAATGTTGGTAGAGCGCGAAGCTGATCCTTATCGGGAACCCTTTACAGAGCCGGAACTGACGCCCCCGGCCAGGCT
>JBFZDM010000201.1:0-2692 GCA_041307365.1 Chromatiaceae bacterium
AGGAGCCGATCATAGAACCGCCCGCCCTGTCGGGAAAGCGATTCGTCCGCCGGACCCCGCTCCAAAGCAGACGTCTGAGGACCAATCCGCGCACCTGGCAGCCAGATGCAACTCACCGGCAGGCGCACGGGACCTAACCACATCCCCCTATCCCGCCCCGCGCCCCCGGTTTGGCCTAGTGCATCCAGGGGTTCAGATCGGTTATCTTCCTCCTGCTCTGTTTGCTGTCCTGGATCCGGGTGGCGGGCCATCTTGACACACCCTGATCGTGGCCACCTCACTCACCTCGCATGCGACCTGGACTGCCCATGCCCATGACCTCCCGCTGGTCCGCCATCACCGCCTCCCAGTTTCCGTGGGAGCGGGAGGCGCTCGACTGGCTGCGGGAACAGCTCCCCGACGGCGAGCCCTGGCATGTCTGGTCGAACTTCGAGTTCATCGACGACGAGGGGCGGGTCAACGAGGTCGATGCCCTCGTCCTGTCACCCCTGGGGTTGTTCCTCGTCGAGGTCAAGAGCCGGCCCGGGGTCTTAACCGGGGACGCCCATACCTGGATCTGGACGGACAACGGCCGGACTGTCACAGACGACAACCCCCTGATCCTGACCAACCGCAAGGCGAAGCGGCTCGCTTCCCTCCTGCGCCGTCAGTCAGCCATCAGCAAGGCGCGGGCCCGGGTTCCCTGGGTCGAGCCGCTGGTCTTCCTGTCGGCGACGCGCACCACCTGCCGACTCGATCCGTCCGGTCTCGCCCGCGTCCACGGGCGGGGCCAGCCCGGGCGCCCCGACGACCAAGGGATCATCTCCGCCCTGACCAACCCGCCCGCCGCCCTGGGGATGGGCACGGTTCGGTCCGTCATCGTCGACCGTACCCTCGCCCGCGCCATCGTCAAGGCCGTTGGCGAGTCCGGCATCCGCCCGTCCAACCGCTCCCGCCGGGTAGGCGACTACGAGCTGAAGGGCATCCTCGCCGAGGGAGAAGGCTGGCAGGACTTCGATGGGACGCACCTGAGCGCCGGCGTCCACCGCCGCATCCGCATCTATCCCTTTGCCAGTGGGACCGCGGAACAGGTGCGTGCTGACCTCAAGAAGGCGGCCCTGCGCGAGTTCCAGGTCGTGGAAGGCATCGCGCACCCCGGCATCGTCAAGGTCCACGACTTCAAGGAGACGGAGCTTGGGCCAGCACTCATCTTCGAGCTCGACCCGAGCGCCATCCGGCTCGACTTCTTCCTGCGCGAGCGGGGCACCACCCTCGGTGTGGACCTGCGCCTGCATGTGCTCCGCCAACTGGCCGAGGTGCTCAAGTACGCCCACGCCCGGCGCCTCTACCACCGTGCCCTCGCCCCCCAGAACACCCTGGTCAAGGGGCCCGAGACGCCCTCTCCATCCTTGCAGGTGATGAACTGGCAGGCCGCCGTGCGTGAGGCCACCGCCGGGGCGACCCTGCTGCGCACCCTCGGCACGCGGCACGTCGAGGACTACATCGAGGAGCCCAGCCAGGTCTACCTGGCCCCAGAGGCCCTGCGGCCCGACATCGCCGCCGGCCCGCACATGGACGTCTTCTCGCTAGGCGCCATCGCCTACCAGCTCTTTACCGGCCAGCCCCCGGCGGCATCCCGCCTGGAACTGACCGAGCGTCTGCGGGCCGGCCATGGGCTGCGCATCTCCGACGCCCTGGACGGCGCCGGCCAGGCCCTGCAAGACCTGGTGCAATCCAGCACCCAACCGGAGGTCAGCAGCCGCATCGCCACCGTCGATGAGTTCCTGGAATACCTGGATCTGGTCGAGGAAGAGCTGACCGCCCCGACCCCCGAGGCTACCGTCGACCCCGCGGTCGCGGGCAAGGGCGACCGGTTGGACGGCGGCTTCACCGTACTCGCTCGCCTGGGCAGCGGCGCCACGGCCGTGGCCCTCCTGGTCCGCCCTGACGGTGTAGATGAAGACCTGGTGCTCAAGGTCGCCACGGACCAGACCCAGGACGAGCGCATCCGCGCCGAGGGCGAGGTCCTGACAACTCTGCGCCACCCCAATGTCATCGAGTACCGGCGGACCCTCACGGTTGCCGGGCGCACGGCCATCCTGATGACCAAGGCCGGCGACAAGTCCCTCGCCAAGCACATCCACGAGGCGGGGCCCATCTCCCTCGACCTGGTTTCGCGCTTCGGCGAGGAGCTGCTCGCGGTCGCCGACTACCTGGAGTCCAAGGGGGTGGCACACCGCGACATCAAACCGGACAACATCGGCATCGCCACCGGCAAGGACCGCCGCCTGCAGCTCGTCCTGTTCGATTTCTCCCTCGCACGCACCCCGCCGGAGAACCTGCATGCCGGCACCCGCCCCTACCTCGACCCCTTTCTCAGCCTGCGCCGGCCCCCGCGCTGGGACCTCTACGCCGAACGCTTCGCCGTCGCGGTCACCCTCTACGAGCTGCTCACGCGCCGGCTGCCGTTCTGGGGCGACGCGGTCAGCGACCAGGCCAGCCTGGAGTGCGAGGCGACCATCGAGTCCGAGCACTTCGATCCGGCCCTGCGCGACGGGCTCACCGCCTTCTTCGCCAAGGCCCTGCGCCGCGAGGCCCGCGAGCGCTACGACAACGCCGCGGACATGCTGCGCGCCTGGCGGCGAGTCTTCGACGAGGCGCGCCGGCCGGCGACCGAGGAGGACGAGCTCGACGGCATCGCCCGGCGGGCCAC
>JBFZDM010000208.1:0-5473 GCA_041307365.1 Chromatiaceae bacterium
ACTCAGCTCTATTTGGTCCACCCCTGACGACAGCCTTCGAAGGCGCTAGTGATCCACGCAAGCCTCGACCCGAGCGGTAAAACCACCTCGTCCCAGGCGCGCCTCGATCAGATCGCCCTTAGCCACCTGGGCTCCGTCGCGGATGACCGCGCCCTCCGGCGCTCGCCGCAGGATGGCATAGCCCCGCGCCAGGGTGCCTAGTGGACTCAGGGCATCCAGGGCATGGGCGAGGCCGGCCAGGTGCTCGCGCCGCAGGGCGATCAGCCGGGTTGGGAGGCGCCGCAGGCGGCCTTCCAGGTTGGCCAGGCGTTGGGCGAAACTCGCCAGGCGATGGGCTGGGCTCTGGTGGTGCAAACGGCTCCAGGCCAGATCCCGGCGGTGACGCAGGGACCCTAGTCGTCGGTCCATGGCCTCGCCCAGCCGCCGTTCCAGGTCATCGGTGCGCTGTTGGCGGCGCTCTAACTCGGCCAGGGGATGCAGCAAGCGCAGGTGGCGCTCCGCCGCCAGCCAGTGGCGGCGCAGGCCCGCTAACTTTCGGGTCTGGGCCTGGGTCAGGCGTTGTTCAATGGCGGCCAGGCGCTGCAGTAAATGCGGGATGGAGGGGCTGACCAGTTCCGCCGCCGCGGAGGGCGTGGCGCCGCGCTGGTCCGCCGCCAGGTCGGCGATGGTGAAGTCGATCTCGTGGCCGACGCCGGTGACGACCGGGATGGCGGAGGCGCGGATGGCCCGGGCCAGGGCCTCGTCGTTGAAGGCCACGAGGTCTTCCAGGGCGCCACCGCCCCGCGCCAGGATGAGGACATCGCACTCGGCGCGCTGGTTGGCCAGTGCCAGCATCTCCACCAGTTCCGCCGCCGCGCCCTCGCCCTGGACCCGGGCGGGATAAACCACCAGGGGCAGGGCCGGAAAACGCCGGCCCAGGACGCTGATGAGGTCCCGCACGGCGGCGCCGCTGGGGGAGGTGATCAGGCCCACCTGGCGGGGAAAGGCCGGCAGGGGCCGCTTGAGGGCCGCGTCGAAGAGTCCCTCCGCCGCCAGTTTGCGCTTGAGCCGCTCGAACTCCAGGCGCAAGGCGCCCTCGCCGGCGGGCTCCAGGTGCTCCACCACCAACTGGAAGTCGCCCCGACCCTCGTAGAGGCTCACCCGGACCCGGGCCAGGACCTGCTGGCCATTGGCGGGGCGGAAGCCCAGCAGCAGCCGTTTGTTGCGGAACATGGCGCAGCGCACCTGGGCGGCCGGGTCCTTGAGGGAAAAATAGATATGCCCCGAGGCGGGCTGGGACAGGTTGGAGATCTCGCCCTCCACCCAGAGCAGCGGAAAGCTGCCCTCCAGCACGGCGCGGACCTCGCGGGCGAGGCGGGAGACGGTCCAGATGTCGCGGGAGAAGTCGAGGTCGGCGGACATGGGGGAGTGGCGGATCGGGGATCGTTAAGGGGAGAAAGGAATGGCGGATGGGTAAGGGCGGAACGCCGGCCGCGGAAGGCTGATCCCGGCTTGAAAACCCAGCTTGAGAATCGCGGTCCGTGGCGGCAGTTTACCCACTTGGCCGGGAAAACTATACTTCCCGGTCCTTCGAACCCCTTATGCGGATCACAGCGAGCGAGGCCACCATGCGTCTGATCCAGGAAGCCCTCACCTTCGACGATGTCCTCCTCGTCCCGGCCCATTCGACCGTGCTGCCCTATCAGGTGGACCTGAGCACGCGGCTGACACGGGGCATCGAACTCAAGATCCCCCTGGTATCGGCGGCCATGGACACGGTGACCGAGGCCCGGCTCGCCATCGCCCTGGCCCTGGAGGGCGGCATCGGCATCATCCACAAGAACATGTCCGCCGAGCACCAGGCGAAAGAGGTGCTGGCGGTCAAGAAGTACGAGAGCGGCATCATCCGCAACCCCATCACCGTTACCCCCGAGACCAGCATTGGCGAGGTCATGAAACTGACCCGCGACAACAATATCTCCGGCGTCCCGGTGGTGACCGAGGACGGCCACCTCGCGGGCATCGTTACCGGGCGTGACCTGCGCTTCGAGACCCGGCCCGCCGACCCCGTCCGCAACATCATGACCCGCCGCGACCGCCTGGTGACGGTGCGGGAGGGCGCCAGCCGCGAGGAGGTGCTGGCCCTGCTGCACAAGCACCGTATCGAAAAGGTGCTGGTGGTGAACGGCGGTTTCGAACTGCGCGGCCTGATCACGGTGAAGGATATCCAGAAGGCCAAGGACTTCCCCATGGCCTCCCGCGATGACCAGCAGCGGCTGCGGGTCGGCGCCGCCGTCGGCGTTGGCGCGGGCACGGACGAACGGGTCGCGGCCCTGGTCGAGGCCGGCGTGGATGTGGTGGTGGTGGACACGGCCCATGGCCACTCCCAGGGCGTGCTCGATCGCGTCGCCTGGTGCAAGCGCCAGTTCCCGGATCTCCAGGTCATCGGTGGCAACATCGCCACCGGCGCGGCGGCGCGGGACCTCTTGGCCGCCGGGGCCGACGCGGTCAAGGTCGGTATCGGGCCCGGCTCCATCTGCACCACCCGCATCGTCGCGGGGGTCGGCATGCCCCAGGTCACGGCGGTGGCCAATGTCACCGAGGCCCTGGCCGGTACTGGGGTGCCTCTCATCGCCGATGGGGGCCTGCGTTTCTCCGGGGACATCGCCAAGATCATCGCCGCCGGGGCCCATTCGGTCATGATTGGCGGCCTCTTCGCCGGTACCGACGAGTCGCCGGGGGAGATCGAGATCTTCCAGGGCCGCTCCTACAAGTCCTACCGTGGCATGGGCTCCCTGGGTGCCATGGGCGCCAAGGAGGGCTCCAGCGACCGTTACTTCCAGGAATCCGCCGACAAGGAGAAGCTGGTGCCCGAGGGCATCGAGGGGCGGGTACCCTACAAGGGCAGCGTGCTCAACGTCATCCATCAGCTTGTCGGCGGCCTGCGCTCCAGCATGGGCTACACCGGCTGCGCCACTATCGAGGAGATGCGCTCCAAGCCCGAGTTCGTCCGCGTCAGCCCGGCGGGGATGCGGGAGTCCCACGTTCATGACGTCCAGATCACCAAGGAAGCGCCGAATTACCGCATCGAAATATGAGCGTCCCTCGCCGGACCCGGAACAACCCGGATCCGGCGCAACGCCGGTCCCCAGCCCGAGAAACCCCATGATCCCCATCGCCAGCGCCATCCACGCCGATCGTATCCTCATCCTCGACTTCGGCTCCCAATACACCCAACTCATCGCGCGGCGGGTGCGCGAGGCCGGGGTCTATTGCGAGATTCACCCCTGGGACATGGACGCGGCGGGGATAGCGGACTTCGGCGCCAAGGGCATCATCCTTTCCGGCGGCCCCCAGTCCGTCCATGAGGAGGAGACGCCGCGCGCCGACGCCGCCGTCTTCGCCGCCGGCGTGCCCGTCCTCGGCATCTGCTATGGCATGCAAACCATCGCCGCCCAGCTTGGCGGCCAGGTCGCCCCGGCGACCCATCGCGAATACGGCTATGCCCAGGTCCGGGCCCGGGGTCATTCGCGGCTGCTGCGCGACATCGAGGACCATGCCAGCCCCGAGGGCTATGGCCTGCTCGATGTCTGGATGAGCCACGGCGACCGGGTGGATGCCCTGCCGCCCGGCTTCATGGCCATCTGCACCACGGACAACGCCCCCCTGGCCGGCATCGCCGACGAAGAGCGCCGCATCTATGGCCTCCAGTTCCACCCCGAGGTGACCCATACTCGCCAAGGCCAGCGCATCCTCGACCGCTTCGTCCACGACATCAGTGGTTGCGCTGGGCTCTGGACGCCAAAAAACATCATCGACGAGGCTATCGCCGACATCCGCCGTCAGGTTGGCGCCGACGAGGTCTTGCTCGGCCTCTCCGGCGGGGTCGATTCCTCCGTCGTCGCCGCCCTGCTGCATCGCGCCATCGGTGACCGCCTCACCTGCGTCTTCGTCGATAACGGCCTGCTGCGCCTGGGAGAGGGCGATCAGGTCATGAGCACCTTCGCCCGCCACATGGGGGTCAAGGTCATCCGCGTCGATGCCGGGCCGCGCTTCTTCGAGCACCTGGCCGGGATTGAGGATCCGGAACTTAAGCGCAAGATCATCGGCAACTCCTTCATCGATGTCTTCGAGGAAGAGGCGGAGAAATTGCCGAATGTCAAATGGCTGGCCCAGGGCACCATCTATCCCGATGTCATCGAATCCGCCGGCGCCAAGACGGGCAAGGCCAAGGTCATCAAGTCCCACCACAATGTCGGCGGCCTGCCGGACTACATGAAGCTGGCCCTGGTGGAACCCCTGCGCGAACTCTTCAAGGATGAGGTGCGCAAGATCGGCGTCGAACTAGGCCTGCCCTTCGACATGGTCTATCGCCACCCCTTCCCCGGCCCCGGCCTCGGCGTGCGCATCCTCGGCGAAGTCCACCCCGCCTTCGCCGACACCCTGCGCCAGGCCGATCACGTCTTCATCGAGGAGTTGCACCGTTGGGGGCTGTACGACCAGGTCTCCCAGGCCTTCGCCGTCTTTCTGCCCATCAAGTCCGTCGGCGTCGTCGGCGACAACCGCCAGTACGCCCATGTCATCGCCCTGCGCGCCGTCGAGACCATCGATTTCATGACCGCCCGCTGGGCACACCTGCCTTATGACTTCCTCGATCATGTCTGTCGCCGCATCGCCAATGAAGTTCGAGGCGTCTCCCGCGTCGTGTACGACATCACCGGCAAGCCCCCGGGGACCATCGAGTGGGAGTGAGGTTAGCGCGCGCCCCCTTCCATGCCCGAGACCGCCGCGTCAGACGATAGCCACTGGATGCGCCACGCGCTCGCCCTGGCCGAACGGGCGGCGGCCATGGGTGAGGTGCCGGTGGGGGCCGTGCTGGTAGCCGCGGGCCAGGTTCTCGGCGAGGGCTGGAACTGCCCCATCGCCACCCATGACCCCAGCGCCCACGCCGAGATCCGTGCCCTTCGCGACGCCGGCCAGCGCGCCGGCAACTACCGACTCCCCGGAACCACCCTCTACGTCACCCTCGAACCCTGCCCCATGTGCGCCAGCGCCCTGATCCACGCCCGCGTCGCCCGCGTCGTGTACGGCGCCCGCGATCCCAAGGGCGGTGCCTGTGGCAGCGTCTTCCACCTCCTGCCTCCGGACCAACGCTTCAATCATCGCCTCGAATGCCAGGGGGATATCCTGGCCCAGGAATGCGGTGACCTGCTGCGACACTTCTTCCGGCAACGCCGCGACCCGGCGGTCCAGGATGACGGCCAACAGGAACCATCCCTGAATAAAGGGATTCGCGAAGGGATTCGCGAAGTTGACATGGCTAGGGCCAGCCCCTAACATTCTCGCCCTTCCGGGGTGTAGCGCAGCCTGGTAGCGCACCTGAATGGGGTTCAGGTGGTCGGAGGTTCAAATCCTCTCACCCCGACCAAAAAAAGCAAGGGCTTAGACGTCTGGTCTAGGCCCTTTTTGCTTGGTAGATCGGAAGGGTGTCGTG
>JBFZDM010000219.1:0-3618 GCA_041307365.1 Chromatiaceae bacterium
AGTACCGCCATGGTCTCGCCGAAGCCCCGGCCAACGCCCAGCAGCACGCCACCCAGCAGGCCGGTCTTGGCCGCCGGCAGTACTACCTTGAAAATAACCTGCCAGCGGGTGGCGCCCATGGCCTCGGCTGCTTCGCGGTAACGGTCGGGGACGGCCTTGAGGGCATCCTCGGCGATGGAGGTCATGATGGGCGCCGCCATCAAGCCGAGGATGATCCCGGCGTTGAGGACAGTGAGCCCGACTGGGACATCGAACACCTGGATGATCAGGGGATTCATGATCACCAGGCCGATGAAGCCCCACACCACGGAGGGGATGGCGGCGAGCAATTCGACCAGTACCTTGAGCGCCTCGCGGGTCTTCCCCGTCGCGAACTCCGCGATATAGATTGCCGCGCCCAACGAAAAGGGTATGGACACCAGCATCGCCAGACCAGTGACGCTGGCGGTACCCAGGATCAGGGCCAGAATGCCGTACTCGGGCGCGTCCGCGTCACTGGGGGCCCAGTAGGGCGAGAGGAAAAACTCCCGGAAATCCATTCGCTCGAAGATGAAGCCGATACCCTCCTTGGTGACGAAGACGAAGATCCCTAGAACAAAAATGATCGTAGAGATGCCGCAGACGAAGACCAAAAGATGTATGGCCTTGTCGATGAACCAGTCAAGGTTCCGGCGATCAAAATCGCTCACCTTGGCGGCGGTGGCGACCGCGGTACCCCTGGGGTCGGCCATGTCAGGACACCTCCTCGCCGTTGAGGATTGCCATCAAGTTGCCCACTTGGACAGCGATCTCCCGGTAAAGGGTCTCGTAGTGCTGGCGGAGCTGAACCGGCGGGGAGTCACTTAGCACCCCGCCGACATCCCAATCCAGCACCGAGGTATGGAATGGAATGGCCTCCAGATAGGACTCAGCGGGCCCCTGAAGGCTGACGATCACATGGAAATCGGCAAGTTCTTGGCGCGACAGGTCCAGCGCCGCTGACTGGTGATGGCTGATATCAATGCCCCGTTCCTGCAGGAAATTGACCAGGGAAGCGTCCACGGCGGTGGCTTGACGTCCTGCGCTCCGATAGACGCCACTGGCGGGGAAGTTTTTGCGGGCAATGGCCTCCGCCATGGGGCCGAGCAGACTGTTGTCCTCATCCAGGATCAGGATGCGGAAGACCTTGGGTGCCTTAGCCTCGCCCGTGGTGGCAAATACGGCGTCCTCACAGAGGTTCTTTGCCTGGTCCGAGACCCGTTCCAGCATGTTGAAGATCACCAGGTAGGCGAACAGGTCCTTGACGGTGAAGTGATCACCCTCGCCGACCAGATCGCTGAACACGGTGTCGAAGGTCCGTTCCACCTGATCGGCCATGGCCATGGTGGCCTTGGCCTGTTCCGCGTTACCCTCGATGAAGGCGGTAATGGATTGCTTGAGCATCTGCCGCGACTCCCCCGCCATCAGCTCCAGCTCCCGGGCCACCAGGCCCTCGGTGCGGACCGAAAGCTGCACGGATTCTCGGCAGATGGTCACGGCATAGTCGCCAACGCGCTCCAGCCCGAGGTTGGCGCGGATGATTGCGGACATCAGCCGCAGGTGCCCGGCGCTCGGGAGATGCAGAGCGATGAAGCTGTGACACATGCGGTCCAGGGCGCGGCTGGCGCGGTTGATGGACTGATCCCCCAGAACGGTCATGTGGGCGAGTTTGTTGTTGCCACTCAATAAGGCGTGAAGTGCGTCCCCAATGGCGTCCTCCACGCGGTGGGCCAGTACGGCCAGGTGCTGTTTGATTCGGGATAGGTCTCTCTCGAGGCGCTCTTCGTAATGGGGCATGAGTGCGGCTCCGCAAGGTGTGATCGGACAAAAGGTTGTCTGATGTGGCATGGGGCACCCTACGGGTGCCCCATGCCCGCGATCTTCAAAGGGTTACTTGCAGATGACCTTGCGCAACGGGGCGTAACCTTCCCTGGCCACCAGGCACTGGCCCGTATCACTCATGATCCAATCCATGTACTTCTTGATTTCGCCCTGGGGCTCGCCGTTGGTGTACATGTAAAGGGGGCGGGCGATGGGATAGGTCCCGTCCATGGCAGCGTCTACCGAAGGCATCACACAGGGCTTGCCAGCCTCCGGCGCGATGCAGACCTTATTCACATGGTCGGTGGCGTAGGCGAGGCCACTGTAGCCGATGGCGCAGGGGGTCTTTTCCACCAAATCCACCACGTCCTTGGAACCGTGCATGTCCAGGGAACCCAGGCGGAACTTACCTTTTTCGCCCAGCACGGCCTCCTGGAAGTAGACGTAAGTACCAGAGTTGCTCTGCCGGCTTACGACCACGATCTTATCCGAATCGCAGCCCGGTATCTTGATGCCGAGATCCTTCCAACTCGAGACTCCGTCGCGCCCGTAAATCTTGCCCACCTCGGCTATGGTCCTGGTGCTGGCGGGATTGTTCTTGTGCGTGTAAACCGCCAGGGCGTCGTAGCCGATGATATGCACTATGGGGTGCTGGCCTCGCTCTTCCGCCTGCTGGATCTCCTTATCCTTCATCTTGCGACTGGAATTGGCGATATCGACCGTGCCGTTGATCATGGCGGCGATACCAGTGCCCGAGCCGCCGCCGGAAACCGCGACGGCCACGTCAGGGTTGACCTTCGCGTATTCCTCGGCAAGGGTCTGGGCCACGTTGACCAGGGTATCCGAGCCCTTATTTTGGATTTCGGTGCGCGCCTGGACATTGGCCGCGGCCAGACAGACGGTGGTGGCGATGGCCAGGGCCAACAGGTTATTCGTCTTCAACACGGCATCTCCTCGGTGATAGTAGTGGAAAGTTCGTCTACGGGCGGTGAAACAAGAGTTGTAATGTTTGATGATTTCCGATGACGGCATCATGACGTGATGATTAAATTTTAATAACGATCTTGATTGGTGTTGCTCCGTAACCGTTCACACCCCTCCCAAAAATAGCAGCATGGAAGACATCGGGGAGAGTGTGCGAAGATAGCCGCATAACCTGCAACTTGGACATGGGACGCGATTGTCCTCCCGGTCGATGGCGTGAAGTTCAACCCCCACGATCTCCCCAACAGCTTGACGAAGACACGCTCCGGCAGATGCCGGTGGCGGTGTTGCGCCCGCTGTCGATGAGTGTGCTGGCCGACCTGAAGGACAGACCTCCTGATCTCGCCCGACGGCGTTACGCCAACCCCAGAGTACGGCAGCCTGCATAACCCCATGATTTTGTGTTAAAGACGGGTGTTGCGCCTGGTTCCAGGCCGAGGATACGGCCACCTTTCGCCTGATCACGGCCCAGTTTTGCATCAACGGTAACGCCAAACAGGCGGATATTTCGCCTCTGTTCCGTTTGGTGTGGGTAGGGCACCAGCCCAATGCCGTACCTTCAGTCACAAAACCTGTTGTTGCGCCGCAGGCGTCCTAGCCCCGCTGCGGGATGAGCGCGGCGCCGTGTGGGCAAGGGGTGGATGAGTGGGGCAAGCGGGAGACAACTCGCCGCACAGATCAGTTCCTCCACCGCCTCGGTACCCTTCGGATCCAGGGCCGAGCAGGGCTCGTCCATCAGCAGGACCACGGGCTTGACCGGCAACAGCCGGGCAATACAGAGCTTCTGCTGCTCCT
>JBFZDM010000228.1:0-2579 GCA_041307365.1 Chromatiaceae bacterium
TGATCGGGATCACGGTCTTGGGGCGGGTCGAGTTCGTGCTGTTCGCCACGCTCTTCCTGGTGGTGGAGATGCCCATCGTCCTGCTGTTGGCGGGGCTGCATGGACGCCGCGCTGGGCCAACAGTCACCGCCGAGCTGGCGGGCCAGGAACCTGGTTCAGGTTCGCACGACCGGGAGATGAAGGCCCCGGTTCACTAATGCAGGCTCTGATGTGTCTGCGGCTGCCCCGTAATATGACCACTTTAGGGGTCGGCCAGGAAGAAGCAGCCGGCACCAGTCGAGATGGGACATACGCGGGGTTTCCTGGGGTGGGGCCTCGCTTCGAGCCTAGCGCGATCCGGTAGCTCGGCGTATTCCCGTTGGGCTGTCCGACAGCACCGGTATGCAACGAGTCGAACATCGGCATTTCGGGATCCAACGCGCTGGGAGTCACTGGCAGGGGAAAAGCCCCAGGATTCGGCTGGTTGGCTGGTGCCAATGCCTAAGCAGACGTAGCCTTGAGGGCTTGACCCCGGCGAAAGCGACCTTCACTGCACCGGCTATTTCCCCTTTGCCGCAGCCCCCGGCAGGGCGAATCCAGGCGGCGCCTTGCGCCACGGGAAGCCCTTCAGCGCCATGTCATAACCGGTGCTGTACAGCGCCCGCATGTATTCGGTGTCGAACTCCTCTCTGTGTGGTGCATTGAAACTTGACGGGATGAAGCCGAGGTTGAAATCCACTTTGTCGCGTTCCGCAGTGGCATAGATGCGATAGAGGTCGCCAATGCCCTGGCTGTGTATCAGCGAAGCAACCGAGCGACCGGCGATGCTCACCGTGTTGCGCTCGACGTTCGCCCAGTCCGGGTCGAGCCGCGCATTGCGTATCACGTACAGCCTGCGTTCACGGGTGACGCCGAGGGCAGCCGCCTTTTCGTTGAGACGGATCGCCGCCGGATAAGCGAATACCTGCGCCATGATGCCGCCGTCCACGTGCATTTCCTGGTAGGGTTTTCCGTCGACTTCCACATCGATCATCATCGGCGGAAAACCAACCGGAATCGAGGCGGACGCGATCATCACGCTCACGAACAGGTCCAATGCCTTGGGCCCCCCGTAGGTGGCGATCTTTCCCATGTCCCAGATGATCGGGCGACGGGCATCGAGGTCAGCGGTGGCAACCAGCAGAAAGCGCCCCTTCGCATACTCTGCGGCGACCTCCTTCAGCAGGTCCTCGGTCACGGACTTGCGCGTCAGCTTGATCAGCGGCGCGTTGTCTGCCATCCCGTCACTGAGAACGCCCGCCAGCACATTGCGCCGCGCCATGACATCCTTCGGGGAGATGGTGGTATAGACCTCCTTCAGCGTCGCATCGTACCTTGGCCCGAGGAAGGCAAAAGGTGCAATCAGGGCGCCGGTGCTAATGCCGGTAACGAGTTTAAATTCAGGTCGAGTACCCGCCGCCGTCCAGCCATTCAACACCCCTGCGGTGAAAGCACCGTTGTCGCCGCCGCCTGAAATCGACAGGAAGACCGCCGGGGGGAGCTTCCCTGTGTGTCCCTGACTGGCGAGGTACTCCTGTTCCCGTCGCAGCGAGTCAACCAGGGTCTTGGAAACCTCGGTCATGTCGCCCCCGGCGACAAAACGGACCCCGGACATCCCCGGAATCTCCGCCTTCGCCGTCAATTCGGGCGGCACCGCGGACAGGCGGGTCGGGGTCATCGAACAACCCTGAATCAGCAGCAAAGCGGCTGCAATCAGGCCAAGGCTCGTGGCTTTCGTGATCATTGCTGTCTGTTTTCCATACTGTACTTCATTCGATGAGCGGCTTGCTCGGAGGCCGTTGCGTACGTTGCCATCATGCCGGTACTTTCACCCGCTGCGCAAGGCGTCGCCTGAAATTGCCGCACTGGACTGGAGGCGGGCGGCCGACTCCGTCCGGATTGAGACCCAGCTCAAGTACCAGGACATCTACGCCCAGTTGCGCGAGAAGTACGGGGCTGGCGAGGACCGCAGCCCCTGGAGTCGTCGCCGCGACGGGGCCTCGTTGGCTGGCCTAGGGGCCGGAAGGGGCGCGCCGACCGGCGGGCCTTCGGCCAGGCTCCGGCTATCTCCCATCCGCCTCCAGCGCCTGGATCAGGCCCTGGACGTTGCGGTCCCCGGGGGCCAGGGTCTGAAGACGTCGGGCGTAGCCCAGTGCCGCCTCCCGCTGGCCGGCCTCGCGGCTGTAGGTCGCCAGGGCCATCAGGATGGCCGCGTCGCCCGGGTGGCGGGTGCTGGCCGCGTCCAGGACGGTCAGGGCCTCGTCCAGGCGCCCCGCGGACTGGAGCGCAATCCCGTAGACGTAGGCGTACCGGGCCTGCTCGGGGGCCTTGGAGGCGGCGCTGGCCAGGTGCGGCAGGGCCAGATCCTGGCGCTTCTGGCGGATCAGGGATAGCCCCAGGGCGTGGTTCAGGGAGGCCTCATCAGGGCTGGCCTCGAGCCCGACCCTCAGGGTCCCGTCGGCCTCGGATTCGCGCCCTGCGCTGCTGAAGAGCTGGGCGAGATTGACGTAGGCCGGGATGAATCTGGGCTGGAGCCGAATCGCCTCCCGGTAGGCCGCCTC